>NZ_JBKFGF010000004.1:0-10800 GCF_051233485.1 Massilia sp. LXY-6 | reverse complement strand
CCGGTGGGCGCGCCCACCGCCGCAGCGGGATGCCAGACCGTGGCCGGCGCGATGCTGTCCTCGATCGCCAGCTTGCGCGGGCCGGTGCGCCGCTCCATCGTCGAGGCCAGCGACACGCGCCAGCTGCCTGCCGCCATCTGGCGCTCGGCCGGGCTCAATCGCACCTGCATCAGCTTTTCGGCTTCGGCGAAGGTGGCGGGCGTGACCTCCGGGCCGACCGCCGGGGTGGCGCCGAAGGTCGGGGGAGCGCCGGGCGTCGCCACGCCAGGCGTGTCGGTGGCTTGCGGGAGGGGTTCACCACGGGCGACGCCGGCAACGGCGAGCAGGCCGAGCGGCGCATTGATCAGGAACTGGCGGCGTTGTTTCATGGGTCCTCTGCTGGTTGAAGCTGTTTGACATGGGCTGTTTTCAATATTAACAAAAAGCATCATGTTTCGAGCACGCCGGCCAGCCTGCGCGCCAAAAATTCGACCAGGGCCGCCACCCGCGGCGCCAGCGCACCCTGCTTGTAGAACACCGCCCAGACGGGCTGGGTCCAGGGCAGCGCGGCCTCTTCCAGCAGCGGCACCAGGCGGCCGCTAGCGACGTCGGCGCCGGTCAGGAAGTCCGACAGGCTGACGATGCCGGCGCCACAGAGGGCCAGGTGGCGCAGGGTCTCGCCGCTGGAGGCCGTCACCTGCGGCCTGGCGAGCACGCCCTCCTGGCTGCCGTCGCGCAGCGGCCAGGTGTTCAGCGAGGCCGGCGCCGTGAAGCCCAGCAGGCGGTGACGCGCGAGGTCGGCGGGCGTGGCGGGCCGGCCGTGGCGCTCCAGGTAAGCCGGCGCGGCCAGCACGCGGACCCGGCTGCGCCCCAGCAGGCGCGCGTTCAGGCTGGAGTCGGGCAGGATGCCGATGCGGATCGCGACGTCGACCTTTTCCTCGATCAGGTCGACGACGGTCTCGCCGCTGGTCAGCTCCAGCGACACCTGCGGATACGCGTCGAGGAAGTCGGCCACCAGCGGCGCCACCAGGTGGTCGAGCGCCGGGGTGGCGGCATTCACCCGCACCAGGCCGGCCGGATGGCCGCGCCGCGCCGCCGCCTGGGCTTCGGTATCGGCCATTTCGGCCAGCACCCGGCGCGCCCGCTCCAGCAGCCAGGCGCCCTCCGCGGTCAGGTCGAGGCGCCGCGTGGTCCGGTGCATCAGGGTCATCCCCAGCGCTTTCTCAAGCCGCGACACGGTGCGCGACACGCCCGACGGCGTCTGCCCGAGCTGCTGGGCGGCAGTCGAAAACGATCCCGTTTCCGTGACGGTGACGAAGGCAATCAGGGCGCCGATGTCCAGCATTTGTGACTCCGAGTCAAAAGTCTATTGTACGGCAGCATGTTTTTCTTGCACGCCGCGATCGTCAGAATGCTGGCTTCGATCAAGGCAAAACGGAAACAGGAGAACACACCATGCCACTCGCACTCTGGGCGCTGACACTCAGCGCCTTCGCCATCGGAACGACCGAATTCGTGATCGTCGGCCTGATCCCCACCATCGCCGCCAGCCTGCAGGTGTCGGTGCCCTCAAGCGGCCTGCTGGTCAGCCTGTATGCCCTCGGCGTGGCCATCGGCGCCCCGGTGCTGACCGCCCTCACCGGCCGCATGCCGCGTAAACTCCTGCTGCTCGGCCTGATGCTGCTGTTCACGGCCGGGAACCTGCTCGCCTGGATGGCGCCCGGCTACGCAGCGCTGATGGCCGCGCGCGTGCTGACCGGCCTCGCGCACGGCGTGTTCTTCTCGATCGGCTCGACCATCGCCACCAGCCTGGTGCCGAAAGAGAAAGCGGCCAGCGCGATCGCGCTGATGTTCAGCGGCCTGACGGTCGCCCTGGTGACCGGCGTGCCGCTCGGGACCTTCATCGGCCAGCACTTCGGCTGGCAGATGACTTTCCTGGCGGTCGCCATGCTGGGCGTGGTCGCCTTCGCCGGTATCGCGCTGCTGGTGCCCCGCACGATTGCGGGCAGCAAGCCTTCCAGCCTGCTAACCCAGCTTTCGGTGCTGAAGAAGCCGCGCCTGCTGCTGGTGTATGCCATGACCACCCTCGGCTACGGCGGCACTTTCGTCGCCTTTACTTACCTGGCGCCGATCCTGCAGCAGGTGGCCGGTTTCTCGGCCGGCGCGGTGGGCCTGGTGATGCTGGTGTACGGCGTCTCGGTCGCCTTCGGGAACATCTGGGGCGGCAAGCTGGCCGACCGCAGGGGACCGGTGCGCGCGCTGCAGATCGTGTTCACGTTGCTGGCCGCCGTGCTGCTGGTGCTGCAGTTCACGGCCGCGAACAAGGTCGCCGTGCTGGTCACCGTGCTGGCCTGGGGCGCGGTCGCCTTCGGCAACGTGCCCGGCCTGCAGGTATATGTGGTGCAGCGCGCCGGCCGCGATGCGCCGCAGGCGGTGGACGTGGCCTCCGGCCTGAACATCGCCGCCTTCAACGTCGGCATCGCGCTCGGCGCCTGGGGTGGCGGCCTGATCGTCGATCGCATCGGCCTGATGGCCACGCCCTGGATCGGCGCCCTGGTGGTGCTCGGCGCGCTGGCCCTCACTACCCTGGCCGGCCGCCTCGACCGGCGCGACGCGGCGCGCGGCATCGCGGCGCCCGCTGCGGCCGAACCCGTCGGCCTCACGCATTGAAGCATCCAGGAGTACAAGCCATGACCCGCGCCTTCCCCCGCCTCGGCTACCGCGTTATTCTTCCAGCTCCGGATAATGCCGGAAAATCCCCTCCTCGTTGAACGGCACGCGCCGCTTCGACTTCAGGTAGGCGGCGATGCGCGGGCGCTTCGCTACCCGGTCGCGCAGCGCGGCCATCAGCGGATAGCCGGCGTCGATCCGCCCCATCGTCGCCGGGAAGGCGTAGCGCAAGCCTTCGATCAGTTGGAACAGCGACAGGTCGGCATAGGTGAGCGTGGCGCCGGTGAGGTAGTCCTTCGGCTCGGGCCGGCCGAGGATGCCCTCGAACCAGTCGAAGAACTTCGGGATCCGCGTCTCGATAAAATCCGCGGCGCGGCGCTTGGCTTCCGGGCGCTGGTCCTCGTAGTACAGCGAGGTCGCGATCGGGTGGTGGGTGTCGTGGGTTTCCGCGACCAGGTCGGCGATCGTCAGCTGCAGCTGGTTCACCCACAGCCGGCCGGCATCGTCGCCGGGCGCCAGGCCATGCCGCTGCCCCAGGTACAGCAGGATGTTCGCGGTCTGGCCGATCGTCAGCTCGCCCGCCTTCAGGAAGGGCGGCGCGAACGAGGGGTGGTCGGGGCCGTCCATCGCCGCCATCATGCGCGCCATGCCGCCCGGCTCGCGGGCGACGTCGACGTACTCCACCCCGGCCTCCTCCAGCGCCAGCCGGACGAATTCACCGCGACCCTGGATCGTCGGCCAATAAAATAGTTCGTAGGGTTGCACCATGATAAATTTTGTTCATGTATGGTCGGATGGTCATGGTAGACCGTGCAGCCATCTTGAGAAGCACGACACGTATCACGGGTCGAGCAATCAAATTTGAGCAAGTTAACTATATGATTTAAAAGAATTTTTGTTCTTTTTCTTGGCAGACTCGGCCGTAGAATGAACGCTCTTCCAACATCTGGAGCTCATCATGGCTGACTTAAAAGAAGTGCAAGCGTTGAACGCTGAGCGCATTGTTTCGCAATTCTTGGCAGTGCAGAAGGAACTGAGGGGCAGGGTTGAGGAAGGCGATGTAGATAAGATTTCTGCAACCTTGACCGCTGCACTGTTCTCAAGCGATGCAGGGGCGAAAGCCTGCGGCGTTACCGATGGCAGGCAGCCGCGTTTAGCTCCCCCTCGCGGCTTTCCTTGACGCTTCATGCTCCCGGGCTGTCACTGATAGATGGCAGTCCGGCAGCATTCGCTATTTTTGTCAACGCATTAACACGATTACGGGCCTTGTTTCGCGCGCAATTGACGGCGAAGTCGGAAGTTATCCGCCACTACGCCAACAAGGACGAGAGTAGTTAGCGTACTAAGCGCATCGCTTCCAAGGTAGTGCCAGAATGCCCAGGCGATCAAGGACACTCCAGCACCTGTGGCGAGCAACAATAGCGAGTCCTTCATTTGAAGTTCTCGTAGTGCTTAATGTATTTTCGACCTGATACGCTTGAGTTGTAAAGGCCCGGTCGTCGGTGGAAAAGCGACGTGAGCCAGGTCCGGTTCCATCCTCGCCTTGAAGCTTCAAGCAAAACATCGGCTAGCGAAGTTCCACCGCTCATTGTTCGGCCTGTCGCAACTGCAAGGCTGCCGATTACTGCCCCAGCATAATAGGAAGCGCCTAAGGCCCCTAGCACGGTTAGTCGCTCCAATTTAGTGCCTGCGCCTGCCAACTCCCTCACAGTGACTTTTGTCCCGAACTTGTCGATATAGGCAAGGATGGCGCTTATTGTCGAGATAGCAAGTGCCTGCGTTCCATAAAGGCTTGCCGGTGGTGCGGTAAGCCCGAGGGATTCCATGTTCTCTTTGAAGTAATCGTAAAATTCTGACATCGTAGCCTCCAAGCTGGACGACCCACCAGCACTGCCAGTGGAACCGGGATTCTTGCCCGTTTGCCCAGGTGCGACCTTGGCAGGCGTCACCGACTCAGGCGAGATAGATCAACGGCCTGACCTGATCGGAATCTTGTAGCCAGCCGGATAGTTAGTCTTCATGTTATTTTGTATCCGCTCGGACAACGGTGCCGAATTCACCGCCACGGCCGTCATGAAATGGCTGCGCGACCAGAACATCGGGCCGGCTTACATCAAGCCAGGCAGTCCATGGCAGAACGGCTTCGTCGAGAGCTTCAACGGCAAGCTGCGTGATGAATGTCTGAACCGGGAATGGTTTGTCAGCCGGCAGGAGGCCAAGCTGATCATTAAGAAATGGCGGCACTTCTATAACAATGAGCGGCCGCATCCTGCACTTGGCAACCGCACTCCCGCCACAGTCGGACGTGAACGGCGTCAGGGACAGGCTGCTTGAAGTCGAGGACTAACAATCGCTGTGGCTACAAATTAGCCGATCAGGTCAGTGCATGATTCTAGCCTGCTAAAAAAGTTCGTACACCATGCGACCCTCCTCAACTTATTCGGCATGACTCAATTATTCATTACGATTTCGATGTTCGGCGCGGCAATCGTGCTAGTCTTGCAAATGGCAACGTTTGCCTGACAAAAAATCAACAAGAGACATCGTGATCACGAATAAAAAGACCGAAGGGATGCGTTATCGAGCGTGGCGATCTTGACCTGCCCAGCATTTTATTTCCATTGAGCAATATCACCCTGCCGCCAAGGCCGGTGAGTCAAGATAGAACCACCCTGATAATGAATGCCCGGAGCGCACCATGATTTTCGCTCACCTCACCAAACACTGGATGGCCCGCCGCCGCCAGTACAGCCTGACCTCCTGGATCCTCTGCATCGCACGCAGCCTGCGCGTGCTGGCCTACTGGCGCGACCACCGCGCCCTGTGCCAGCTCGGCGTCTACCGCCACCACGTGGCGCTGCCGCCGAACGACGACCTGTTCCACCACCTCAGCCACCGCGACTACTTGCTCAAGGGCCTGTCGGCGCGGCGCCGCGTGCAGGCGGTCCTGAGCCACTACCGCTTCGAGGAAACCACCTTCAACGACGCCTACAAGCAGGCCGTCTACGGCAGCCGTTGCCTGCCGCTGTGGCAGTACGAGGCCGAAGGCAGCCGCTTCACGATCCAGCTCGAGATGGCCTCGCGCAGCAATGCGGAGGGCGACTTGACCCTGGCCCTGGTCGCCGACGGCAAGTGCCTGCATCGCCTGTCGTTCAGCTGGCTGGAAGGCCACATGGTCGGCGCCGATGCGCCGGTCGTCCCCTTCATCGCCCGCAACCAGGGCCGCTGGGTCGATTCCGGCGCCGCCTTCGAAGCCTTCGAACGCGTCTTCCCGAACAACTCCCCGAGCTTCTTCTGCTTCGCCGCGATGCAGGGCGTGGCGCAGGCGGTCGGCATCGACCAGGTCGTCGCCATTCGCAGCGAAGACCACATCGCCTACGACCCCGATCCGGAAAAGCACTTCGCCAACGCCTACGACGGCTTCTGGAAGATCCTGGGCGGCGTCGAGATGCCCGGCAGGCAGGGCTACCGGATTCCGCTGCCGTTCTACGTCAAGCCGCTGTCCGAGATGCCGTCCAAGCACCGCAAGCGCGCCGCCCAGCGCCGCGAGCACTGGCGCCTGATCGGCGAATCCGCCCGCACTACGCTGCAGCGCCACCTGCTGCATGCACGCGCCCACGTCGAGCACCCGGCGCCGGTGCTGGAGCCGGCACAGGTCTGAACCCGGCAGCGCGCTCTCCGCCGCGGCACATCTCCACCACGACGCATCGCGAGCTCGACGCATCTCGAGCTCGACGTATCAAGGCCGCTGATCTCTCAGCGGCCTTGTTGATTTTCTCGTCCGCAACCCCTCACCCGAGCTCGATATCGAGGATGGCGGAGCTCAGCGACTTGCCATGCGCGTCGAGGGCCAGCGAGCGCGTGACGCCACCGCCCAAGGCGCCGTGCATGACGAAGTTCATCGCGCCCAGTCCAGGCAGGAGGAAGCGCTGCACCTCGCCATGCACGATGCCGGCAAAGTGGGCTTTCACACGCCCGGCGCCAACCTGGCCGAATTTTCGACGCGAACGCTGTGCAGCGATCCGTTTTACCTGGTGTGCCGGCACGACCACCCGCTGGCCCGCAAACGCAAGATCAAGTTGCGTGAGCTTGCCGGCTGCGAGTTGATCCACCTGGCGCCTTCGTCGAGCGTGCGCCAGCATGTCGACCAGCTCACGCGCGGCATCGCGGTGCAGCATGCGGGCCTGGAGGTGGAACATCTGGCGACGGTGGCCGGCCTGATCAGGCATGGCCTGGGGGTGAGCCTCGTGCCGGAGCTGACGCTGTTCCAGTTTCGCAGCATGGAGCTGGTGGCGATTCCGCTCGACACCGATGTCGTGGCGCGTCCCATCCTGATCGTGCAGCACAAGGAACGCCCATTGTCGAACGCCGCGCAGGGCATGCTGGAGCTCATCGAGGCGCGGCTGCGTTCCACCAGGCGTTCAGCCGGCACGCTGTGACGTGTTCCGGTCCGATGCGCGATAATCCCCGTCTCTGCAACCCGAAGGGGGATTTATTTTGCTTAATTTCGACTTCCACAATCCGACCCGCATCCTGTTCGGCGAAGGCCAGATCGAGCGCCTGGCGCGCCTGGTGCCGACTGGCGCGCGCGTGCTGGTGCTGTACGGCGGCGGCAGCATCCGCGCCAACGGCACCTACGACGCGGTCATGGCCGCGCTGGACGGCCACACGGTGTTCGAATTCGGCGGCATCGAGCCGAACCCCAGCTACGAGACCCTGGTCGAGGCGATCGCCCTGGTCAAGCGCGAGAACCTCGACTTCCTGCTCGCCGTGGGCGGCGGCTCGGTCATCGACGGCACCAAGTTCGTTGCCGCCGGCGCGAAACTCGACGACGATCCCTGGACCATCCTGGAACAGCACGCGAAGAACGTGCGCGCGGCCCTGCCCTTCGGCGCCGTGCTGACCCTGCCGGCCACCGGCTCCGAGATGAATTCCGGCAGCGTGATCACCAAGAAGGCGACCCAGGAAAAGTACGCCTTCATGTCGCGCCTGGTGTTCCCGCAATTCGCCATCCTCGACCCGACCCGCACCTACACCCTGCCCGCGCGCCAGGTCGGCAACGGCATCGTCGACGCCTTCGTGCACATCATGGAACAGTACATGACGGCGTCAGGCAACGCGAAGGTGCAGGACCGCTTCGCCGAGGGCCTGCTGCAGACCCTGGTCGAGGAAGGCCCGCGCGCGCTGGCCGAGCCGGACAACTACGATGTCCGCGCCAACCTGATGTGGACCGCGACCCTGGCCCTGAACGGCCTGATCGGCGCCGGCGTGCCGCAGGACTGGGCCACCCACATGATCGGCCACGAGCTGACCGCGCTGTACGGCCTCGTCCACGCGCAGACGCTGGCGGTCGTGCTGCCTGGCATGCTGCGCGAACGCCGCGACGCCAAGCGGGCCAAGCTGCTGCAGTACGCGGCGCGCGTGTGGGACCTGGTCGAGGGAGACGAGGATGCGCGCATCGAGGCGGCGATTGTCCGTACCGAGGAGTTCTTCCGCGCGGTCGGCGTGCCGACCAGGCTGTCCAACTACGGCCTCGGCAAGGATGTCGTGCCGGCCGTCGTGAATGCGCTGGAGGCCCACGGCATGACGAAACTGGGCGAGACCGGCGACGTCACGCCGGAAGTCAGCCGCCGGGTGCTGGAACGCTGCGCGTAATCCGACGAACTTCCGTGGGGTGGGCTCCCGGAGCCCACCCATCCCATTGGCGCTGGACGCCCGTTGCGCGAATCCCACATTACGCGGCGCGCCTGAACGGCGTTCGACCGCCGTTGGCAGAAGCACCACGCCCACCCGCATCCATGCTACACTCGCGCCTTCGCTAGGGGTCCTCGCAGCTATTGTCGCTGCCGGGTGAGAGATACCCTCCGTACCTGATCTGGATAATGCCAGCGAAGGAAAGCGCAAGGCGGTGCCTGAGATGGCGCCCACTCCTGTTTGCCCTTCCCCAGTTGGCTCCGGCTTTCGACAAAGCAGCGACGCCGAGCGGCGCGCGAAGACGAGCAAACGATGAAACCTGAACTGAAGTATTCGATCCTGGCCTGCGCCATCCTGCAGGCATTTTCCGTACACGCACAAACCCAGACGGCCGACCAGCCGATCACCGAGGTGGTCGTCACCGGCGCCCGTACCGGCCTGGAGCGCGCCGCCGTCGGCGGCTTCTCCGACGCCCCGCTGTGGGAAACCCCGGCTTCGATCACCGCGATCGGCCGCACCCAGATGCAGGACCTGTCGATCCGCTCGACCACCGAGGCCATGCGCTACGACGCTTCGGTCAGCGACGCCTACAACGCGGTCGGCTATGCCGAGCAGTTCTCGATCCGCGGCTTCGCCCTCGACAACAACTACAGCTACCGCAAGGACGGCTTCGCGATCCCCGGCGATACCCAGATTCCGCTGGAGAACAAGGAACGCATCGAGGTGCTGAAGGGCCTGGCCGGCCTCACCGCCGGCGTCGCCACCCCGGGCGGCATCGTCAACTACGTGACCAAGCGCCCGACCAATACGCCGCTGCGCTCGGCCACGGTCGAAGTCAGCGAGCGCGGCACCCTGTACGGCACGGTCGACCTGGGCGGACGCTTCGACGACCGCCGCTTCGGCTACCGCATCAACGCCGCCGCCGCCGACCTGCACTCCTACGTGCGCGGCGCGAACGGCGACCGCCAGTTCGTGTCGGGCGCCTTCGACTGGCAGATCACCCCGGACGCGCTGCTGCAGCTCGACCTCGACTACCAGCACAAGGCGCAGATCACGGCGCCCGGCTTCCAGCTGATCCGCAACGAAGTCCTGCCGACCGGCGTGTCGGCCAGGATGCTGCTGAACGACCAGCCCTGGACCCGTCCGGTCGACACCCGCGACACCAACCTCGGCCTGCGCTTCGAATACAAGCTGGCGGACGGGTGGAAAGCGACGGTCGCCGCCAACAAGCACTGGTTCAAGCGCGACGACTTCACCGCCTTCCCCTACGGCTGCAGCAACGAGGGCGCGGGCTTCTATCCGGGCTACTGCTCGAACGGCGACTACGACGTCTACGACTACCAGAGCGTGGGCGA
Source organism: Massilia sp. LXY-6 (assembly GCF_051233485.1). Classification (NCBI taxonomy): domain Bacteria; kingdom Pseudomonadati; phylum Pseudomonadota; class Betaproteobacteria; order Burkholderiales; family Oxalobacteraceae; genus Massilia; species Massilia sp. LXY-6. The sequence continues at coordinate 1,102 of NZ_JBKFGF010000004.1, read as the reverse complement.
GCGCAAGAGCCCATGGGGCCTGCAGGCGATGCTGCAGGGCCGCTTCGCCACCGGCGCCATGCGCCACGAGCTGACGGTCGGCGCCTCCTACTCCGAGCGCCACGACAGCTTCGGCGACTACGTCTACGACTACGTCGGCTACAGCAACCTGTGGCATCCGCTGGTCTCGCCGCACGCCGCCGCCGACCGCGTCACCGGCCCCGTGTTCGAACGCCGCAGCGACCAGGAAAGCGCGCTGTTCGCCCAGGACATCGTGACCCTGAGCCCGCAGCTCACCCTGCACGGCGGCCTGCGCTACGTGCAGGCCAAGCGCAGCGACTGGGAAGAAGACCGCCCGGTGCTGCACACCGCCGGTTACGTCGCCAGCAAGGATTCCTTCCTGCTGCCGAGCGTAGCCCTGGTGTATGGCCTCAACCGCGACTGGAACGTCTACGGTTCCGTGAGCCACGGCCTGCAGCACGGCGGCATCGCGCCGATGCAAACCGCGAACGAGAACCAGGTGCTGGAACCGGCCCGCTCGAAGCAGTTCGAAGTGGGCGCGAAGGGCCGGCTGGCTGGCCTGAACCTGTCGGCCTCGCTGTTCCAGATCCGCCAGGGCCTCGAATACACCGACCCGAACCGCACGGTGGCCGTGGTCGTCGACGGCGAGACGCTGCAGCGCCACCCCTTCGTGCGCGGCGGCCGCGAGACCCACCGCGGGCTCGAACTGTCGGCCGACGGCAAGCTGGGCGCGGACCTGCAGGCGGGACTGTCGCTGATGGCGCTGAACACCCGCCAGGACGGCACCGGCGACCCCACCATCGACGGCAAGCGCGTCACCGACGTCCCCAACTTCAAGTCGACCGCCTGGGTCGAGTACGCGGTGCCGCAGGTGCCGGGCCTGAAGGTCGACGCCAACTGGCAGTATTCGGGCAAGAAGGCGTTCGACGTCGAGAACCGCGTGACGGTCCCGGACTACCACGTGTTCGGCCTCGGCGCCGCTTACGCCATGCACCTGGGCGCAACCCGCGTGACGCTGCGCGCCCGCGTCGACAACCTGTTCGACAAGTTCTACTGGCGCGACGTCACTCCGGCGCTGGGCGGTTACCTGCTGCCGGGCGCG
>NZ_JBKFGF010000039.1:0-205301 GCF_051233485.1 Massilia sp. LXY-6 | reverse complement strand
GGCGTCGGAAAAACTCGTTTGCTTCATCGGTGATGCTGGAAAGATGGGATGCATCATTGTGCCAGTTGCGCCGGCGGCCGGGGGAGCTCGGCGATTAAATCAGCGCTTCCCTAAGCGAAAAGTAGTGGCGACCATTGGAACCCGAATGGCGGTCCAATCCGCACCGCGGCTATGTTTATCTCGAGCATCAGCGCGTGATCAAAGGCATTTTGTGGTGCCTGCGCAGGGGCGAGCGCTGGGTAAGATCGCGCCGCGCTACGGACCTTAGCAGACTTGTTACGATTGCTTTCTGACTGGTCGCGCATGGCATCTGCGTCGAGGAGGTTCTCCAGCGCATGGCGCAGGTGGTCGATCGAAAAAACACCAGCGACCGCTCCCTACAAGCCGATGGCGGACAACTTCGAGACCTCGCTTGCGTTCCAGGCAGAGCGTGCCCTTGTTTTCGAGGGAGCAGCGAGCCAAACGGTTATACCGAATCGGTGCTGCACAAGTTCCGGCTCGAGTTGAAGGCGCAGTAATCGGTACCCGGATCCGGTCACACTGGCACCGAGCTGCATCGGGACTATGGCGTGCGTTCCGAATACATGGAAGATGTTAGGGTGGGCGGTACAGCCCGCAGGGGCTTGCACTGCCCGTCCGCTTTTTCGAGGAGGAGTTCCATGTCAACGAACACGTCGCAAGAAGTCGATCTGTTTTCGCCTTATACGTTCGGGCCGCTCCAGATGAGGAACCGGATAGTCATGGCGCCGTTGACCCGCAGCCGTGCCGAGAAAGGTAACGTGCCGTCCAGCATGGCGGTCACCTACTATCGACAGCGTGCCACGGCTGGGCTCATCATTACCGAAGCGACCCAGGCGTCGGCAGGTGGCCAGGGGTATATCTCGACCCCGGGCGTACATAGCCAGGAACAGGTCCAGCGCTGGAAGGAAATCACGGACGCGGTCCATGAAGAAGGCGGACTCATCTTTGTGCAACTGTGGCATGTGGGACGGATTTCTCATCCGGTATTCCGCAATGGCCAGCAACCTGTCGCGCCATCGCCGATCGCCCCTCGCGGGGTACAGACCTACACCACCGACGGTTTCCAGGATATCCCTGCACCGCGGGCGCTCGAGACTTCCGAAATCCCCGGGATCGTTGAGGAATTCAGGCAAGCAGCATTGAACGCGAAGGCCGCGGGGTTTGATGGTGCCGAAATCCACGGTGCGAACGGCTATCTGCTCGACCAGTTCCTCGAGGATGGAACGAACCAGCGCACGGACCAATATGGTGGCAGCGTGGAAAACCGGGCTAGGCTACTGTTCGAGGTGATTGCTGCCGTCGGTAGCGTCTGGGACAGCGACCGGGTCGGCGTGCGCTTGTCACCCGGCGGCAGTTTCAACGATATGTGCGACAGCCACCCGCAGCAGACCTTCAGTCACGTCGTACAGCGCTTGGCCGACCTCAATCTGGCTTACCTGCACCTGGTCGAGCCGCCGCCATCCCAAGGCGAGCATCCGGTGCCGGACCTGAGCGCGCGATATTTCCGTCAGTTTTATCCGGGTACGATTATCGTCGCTGGCGGCTACACGTTGGAAAGGGGGAATCAGGTCCTTCGAGAAGGCTTTGCCGACCTTGTCGCTTTCGGCCAGCTGTTCATTGCCAATCCAGACCTGGTCGAACGGTTCCGCCGCAATGCGCCGTTCAATCCACCCGATCGTGACAGTTTTTATGGCGGCACGGACAAGGGGTATGTCGATTACCCGGCGCTTCCGGCAAGTGGTGCGTGAAGTCGGCAAGAGCCGTCCGTCGAAGCAAAAAATGCCCCGACTTCCGAAGTAAAAATGCTACTTGCTGACAGCGGTACACGGTGGGGGTGCGGGGTTGAGCATCCGAGTTCGATCCAGCGCAGATATTTAGCTGCTCATTGAAACGAGATCGCCGAAGGCTCCGCGACATCGACATGGGGTAGTTTCTTGCCATGAAGCGTGGCTAAGCTTGCTAGGACGTAAATTAGTGTATCAAACGGCGCAGGTTTAGGAAGGTACTGCGTCAACCCAGCGTTTGCCGTCTCAGCCTCAATTCCAACCCAGTAAAAACTCGTCAGTGCAACGATAGGAGTATCGTTCACTTGTTGTATCGACTTCAACTGCTGAGCTATCTCAAAGCCACCTACGGGCAAATTTTCATCTTGTATGGTTTCCAACTGGGACATTTTGTCCCAATGTATGGAAATTGCTTTTAAGTAGAATGGTTCATAGCGTACAGCAACACCATCCTTGCATGGCAGTTGCTGACGTTTTCTCCTCTCTCATCTTCATTCGTCAGAAAATCCTCAGGCGTGGTTTCGATGGTTTGAACAAAAAATGAAGTTGCTGAAGTAGCGTTGTGAGGTAGTGCTCCTCACGATAGATAGTGTCAAGTAATAGTCTGGAAATACTCAAATCATGGAATGGATCCCTATAGTCTTCGTTGCGTTCAAGCTTCTCGTGTTAGGCACGGGCATGTTTTTCGCCATCAAGTGGCATTACGATCAAGGAAAGAAGAAGACGAAGATGGAGAGGGAGGAGGAGAAGCGTGCGGTGCTTCGCGCCGGCGGCAAGGTGGCCGCAGTCTTCATGCTGTCGCTCCTGGCCCTGAGCCTCGTCACCTTCGTCCTTGCCAGGATGCTCGATTTGGACTTGACCTTCCCATGACACGTCCTTGGGTTGGGAATCATCTGTCCGGATGAGCCGTGCAAATAGCAGTGTGCATCCTGCTTTCGATGCCCAGCCGACGTAGCAGCCCCAGCCGCTCGACTGCGCCAGTTTTGCCGTGCAGCTTCCATCCGTCCAGAATTGATCCGAATTCCGTCAGTTTTCGGTCATGGCAAAGGCGTGTTCGCTCACGCCGAGCCGGCGCTTGACAAGTCTGGTCAAGAAGGATACTTGCTCCATTGGAGAGATTTGCAACGACGAGCCGATCCAGGATAGCGTCAGTGCGTCATGTTTCTGATCGCTATTGACGTCAGTATTTCCATATTCGAACTTGCGCGTGTAGTCGGCGAAGCGTTCTCTGCCCAGCGATTGCGTAAGCTGCTGCGAAAACCAGACGACCGAATCCTTCATCCATTTGGTCGGATCGGTCGGATGAAGCCAGGACTCGCGCCAATCGATATATCCTGACTGTCGACGGCGCTTTTTTGAGCGTAGCAGCGATGGATCGAATGGACTGTCCCAATGCTACGGCACGCGATATTTTTTCACGCTCAGCCAGCGTAGCGCTAGTCGAGAGCGGCATCGTCGCGCTGGGCATATTCCGCCTGTTTCGGCCAAACAGCCGGGCAATCTTTCGAAGCGAATCGCCTTGCCTCCATCGCTCCCACATCAGTGCCTTCCAACTGCCCGTGCAATAGATGCGTGGTCTCTGCTTCATGGGAACACTCCTCCATATGTCTTGGAGTGTTGCGTTCATCACGCAGCGACCCGTTCCCGAGAACACGACGGGCTGTTCCCCAAGCGCCTCAGGAATTACCGGCCACCGCCACCCCGCGCCGCTGGCGTACCGCGAAACCAATACCCAGCACTCCCAACCAGACCGGAATCAACCACACCGACACCCGCATCTCCGGCGTCAAATACATAATCACCAGGATCCCCGCCAAAAATGCCAGGCAAAGCCAGTTCGTCAGCGGATAGAAAGGGCTGCCGAAAACGGGTTTGGAACCCTGAGCCGCCTTGGCGGCCCGGAACCGAAGGTGACTCCAGCTGATCATCGCCCAGTTGATCATCATCCCGGCAACGGCCAGGCCCATCAGCATGCCCAGCGCCTTGCCCGGCAGGGCGTAGTTGACCGCCACGCAGATGAGGGTCGCCACCGCGGACACGCCCAGCGACACCAGCGGTACGCCGCGCTGGTTCACCTTCAGCAGCGCACGGGGAGCGTGGCCCTGGGTGGCCAGGCCGTACAGCATGCGGCTGTTCGAGTACACGCAGCTGTTGTAGACCGAGACGGCGGCGGTCAGCACCACCAGATTCAGCACGTGCGCGACCGCGCCAGCGTCGAGCGCCTTGAAAATCAAGACGAACGGGCTGGCGCCGGGCTTGATCTGGTCCCAGGGGTAGAGCGAGAGCAGCACCGCCAGCGAGCCGACGTAGAACACCAGGATGCGCCACAGCGCCTGGTTGGTGGCCTTCGGGATCGAATGCGAGGGATTGTCCGCTTCGGCCGCCGTGATGCCGATGACTTCCAGGCCGCCGAAGGAGAACATCAGCACCGCCATCGACATCACCAGGCCTTCGATGCCGTGGGCGAAGAAGCCGCCGTGCTGCCACAGGTTGGCCACGCTCGCCTGCGGGCCGGCGCCGCCGGAGAGCAGCAGGAATATGCCGTACAGGATCATGGCGACGATGGCGACCACCTTGATGACCGCGAACCAGAATTCCGTTTCGCCGAAGGCGCGCACATTGAACATGCTGATGGCGTTGGCGAACACGAAGCAGCCGAGGGCCGACACCCAGGTGGGAATCTCCGGGAACCAGTACTGCACGTAGATGCCGACCGCGGACAGCTCGGCCATGCTGACGAGCACATACAGCACCCAGTAGTTCCAGCCCGTCAGGAAGCCGGCGAAGCGGCCGCAGTATTTATCCGCGAAATGGCTAAACGAGCCAGCCACCGGTTCGTCGACCATCATCTCGCTGAGCTGGCGCATGATCAGGAAGGCGACCAGGCCGGCCACCGCGTAGCCCAGCAGGACCGACGGGCCGGCCATGCTGACGGTCTGCGCCACCCCGAGGAACAGGCCGGTGCCGATCGCGCCGCCGAGGGCGATCAGCTGGATGTGCCGGCTCTTCAGGCCGCGCTTGAGGTGATGTTCGTGGAGCGCCATCGGATCCCGTCTTTGATATTGCTTGAAAGACAGGGATGATAATCGATGCGCGCGGCGTGGAGTAGAGATTCGCGGATCGGCGCAAGCGCTCCCTTGTATTGACATGTGCAAAGAGTTGTAAGTCTCGGCAACTTTCTCTGCCGTTCAGGTATTCTTCCCGCTCCATTCGTCCCGCAACCACGAACAACAAGATGAAGCACTTCCCACGCAAGCGCGCACCTTACCTTGCCCTCGGCCTGGCCCTGTGCGACCTGGTCGCCCTGCGTCCCGCGCTGGCGCAGACGGCGCAAGGCACGCAGGCCGGCGCCGCCGCTTCGGGCCAGAGCACAAGCGGCGGCAAGGTGCAATCCGTTAACGTGGTCGGCGAACGCCAGACCAACCGCATCGACCGCCAGGTCTACGACGTCAAGGGCGACGTCAGCAGCACCAACGGCACCGCCGCCGACGCGCTGAACAACGTGCCTTCGGTGTCGGTCGATCCGGACGGCACAGTGTCGCTGCGCGGCAGTACCAACGTCCAGATCCTGGTCGACGGCAAGCCCTCGGCCATGCTGCAGGGCGATAACCGCGGCCCGGCGCTGCAGGCGATGCCGTCCGAGGATATCGATTCGATCGAGGTCATCAACAACCCCGGCGCCGAATTCGGCAACGAGGGCGGCGGCGGCCCGATCCTGAACCTGGTGATGAAGCGTTCGCGCCGTCCGGGCGGCTTCGGCGTGCTCAATGCTAACTACGGCACGGCGGGGCGCTACAACTCGGCGCTGAATGGCCAGTACAATACCGGCCGCTGGGGCGTGCAGGGCGGTGTCAACGTGCGCCACGACGGGCGCGACTCGACCACCGACTCCGAGCGCGACCGCGCCGATCCGCGCACCGGCGTGGTCCAGCATTCGACCCAGACGGGCAGCAGCACGGGCCTGAACGACAGCGCCGGCCTGCGCGGTCAGCTGACTTACAACCTCGGCGACGACGATACGCTGGAGGCGAACGTCGGCTACCTGAAGCGCACCAACGACAGCCGGGGCATGGATCACTACGTGGTGGCGAACGGCGGCACGCCGTTCAGCGACTACATCCGCAGCCGCAAGACCACCGGCGACAACAGCAATTCGACCTGGGGCGCGCGCTGGGACCACAAGGGCGGGAAGCTGGGCGAACTGTTCCGCATGGACCTGCGCGTCTCGGACAGCGACAACAGCTCCGAAGCCCGCTACGCCAACCAGTACCTGATCGCCCCGCGCCGCATCGACCCGAGCCAGCCCTTCTCGAACACCGAGGCGGACAGCCTGCAGGACAACGCCAGCAAGGTCAGGATCGTCGACTACACCGGCGACTACGAGCGGCCCCTCGACAGCGGCGCGACCCTGAAGCTTGGCTACAAGATCATCGACACCGACAGCCGGATCGATACCCGCTACTTCAACTTCGACCCGGTGACCGCCGCGGCGGTGGCGAACATGCGCCGCACCAACGCGTTCGAGGTCGATGAGCGCGACGCCGCGCTGTACGGGTCCTACCAGTGGAAGCTCAATGAGCGCTGGGGCGCGCTGGTCGGCCTGCGCACCGAACACACGCACATGGACCTGGACCAGGCGGATAGCGGCTTGAACGCCACCAACAGCTACCTGAACTGGATCCCGAGCGCCTTCGCGACCTACAAGCTGGATCCGACGACCAACCTGCGCTTCGCCTATGCCCACCGGATCCGGCGCGCCACCGGGCAGCAGCTGAATCCCTTCGTCATCTACCAGAACGAGTTCAACGAATCGAGCGGCAATCCGAAGCTCAAGCCGGTGCAGACCGATTCCTTCGAGATCGGCTACGAGACCAAGGCCGGCAAGCTCGATGCCAACCTGCGCGCCTACTACCGCGCCGACCGCGACATGATCCGCAGCCGCCAGACGGTGGTGAACGACACGATCCTGCTGACGACCCTGGAGAACGGCGGCAGCAACCGTGCCGGCGGCCTGGAATTCACGCTGAGCGGGAAGATCACGCCGAAGTTCTCGATCAACACCAGCGGCAACCTGGCGTTCACCGAGCAGCAGCAGATCGACATCCTGGGCGGCGAGTACAAGCGCAGCGCCACGTCGCTGAGCGTGCGCGGGCGCTTCAACTACGAGCTGACGCCGCAGGACCACCTGCAGCTGATGATCAATGCGCAGGGCAGGACCCTGGCCGGCGCCGGCTACCGCGAGCCGACCTCGACGCTGAACCTGAGCTACCGCCGTGCCATCACGCCGGCGCTGAACCTGGTGTTCAACGTGACCGATGTGTTGCGTTCGCAGAAGGTCGAGACGATTACCGATACCGTCTCGCTGAAGGAGCACACGCTGCGCAACAGTGCCGGGCGCATCGCCTACATCGGCCTGTCGTACCGCTTTGGTGGGGTGCAGGGCGGCGGCCAGCGCCAGGGCAGGGAGGGCCGCGAAGGCCGCGGCCAGGGTGGCGAAGGCTGGCGTGGTGGACCGCCGCCGGGCGGCCCGGGCATGTAAGCCCGGCCGCCCGCGTCAGACGCCGTGGGGCAGGCCGAGGTTGCGGTTGGCCGGCACGGCGACGTCGATCAGCTGCGGCTTCGGCAGATTCAGGTGCTCCATCAGCTCGATGAAATCGGCGCGCGTCCGGTTCGCCACGCGCGCGTTGTGGCGTTTTTCCCAGCCGATGGTCGACACCTGCTGGCCCTTGTAGTCATGGCAGGGCCAGACCCGCGTTTCCTCCGCGAGCGCGAACAGCCTGCCCGTAATGCTGTCGTACAGCGCCTCCGCGCTGCCGCCCTGGAAATCGGTGCGCCCGCAGCCGTCGATCAGGAGGGCGTCGCCGGTGAACACGTTGTTCCGCCAGACGTAGGACATGCTGCCGGCCGTGTGTCCCGGCGTGTGGATGACCGCAATCGTTTCCCCTTTGCCGAAACGGATGGTGTCGCCATCGCGCAGCTGCAGCTCGGCGGGTGGAACCCCGCAGCCGCTCGGCACCGCGGTCCTGGCGCCGGTCCGCTCGTGCAGGCGCCCGGCCGAGGTCACGTGGTCGGCATGCACATGGGTCTCCAGGACGTAGGCCAGGTGCAGGCCGAGGCGTTCGATATGCGCCAGGTCACGTTCCAGGTGATGGTCGACCGGGTCGATGATCACGGCTTCCTTGTCGTCAGGGCCGGTAAGGATGTAGGTAAAGGTCGACGAGACGGGGTCGAACAGCTGGATCGGGTTCATGAAATGTCTATACAGGTAGCATCAAGTTGGATAGTGCCATGACGGGATACCTTAAGCAACCGTCGCCCGGACGATCAGCCGAAGCGCTGGTAGCCGATCTCATGGAAGTAACGCTGCAGCGCTTCCGGCTTGCCCGTCGCCTCGGCCAGCGCCACATAGCCGTCCGGCCGTACCAGGTAAGCCGCGTCGCGTGCCAGCCCGGCGCGCTCGTGCGCGCGTTCCCAGCCGAACACATGGAGCGGCAGTCGCACGCGGTGACACCAGTTTTCGAGCGGGTCGCCGGTGGCGCCGTACACGTGCACCTGCCAGTCGATCGTACCGGTCGGCGCGTAGTTGTCGACCGTTGCACCGGCCGCCCATGGCAGGCGGTCGCCGCCCTTGACCTTGCCGGCCGCGCCGCTGCTCAGCGGGCTGCCGTGGTAGTTCAGCATGCATTGGGACACCAGCCGGAACATGAACTCCCGCACCGCATCGACGGTATACGCGGCGCTGACGAACGATGGCGCGATCCGGGTGCGCACGAAATTCGCAAAGCTGCTTTCGGCGCTGACGAAGGTGAACACGCGGTCGGTGGTCTCGACCAGGGTGCGCGCGAAGGCCATGCGCTCGGCCTCGTAGCTGTCGAGCAGGCGGTCGGAGGCGTCGCCGTGCAGCACCGCCTTCAGTTTCCAGGCCAGGTTGATGGCGTCGCCGATTCCGGTGTTCATGCCCTGGCCGCCGGCCGGGCTGTGGATGTGGGCGGCGTCGCCGAGCAGGAACACGCGCCCGTGGCGGAAGTGGTCGCTGAGCCGGTGGTGCACCTTGTAGGTCGAGAACCAGTTCACCTGCCTGACCTCGACGCCGAGGCCGTGGATGGCGCGTTCGCCGACGTCGTCGAAGGTCAAGGGGCGGTTCGGATCGACGCGGTCTTCGCGGATGCTGCCGATCAGGCGCGCCTGGCCGTCAGCGGTGTACGAGAACAGGGCGAGGAAGTCGGCGTCGTCCAGCGACAGGTGGATCTGGCCGTCGGCGGCCGGTCCGCCGGCGATCACGTCGGCCACGTAGAACAGCTGGTCGTAGGTGCCGCCCTCGAAGCCTGCACCGAGTACATGCCGGACCGGGGAATGGGCGCCGTCGCAGCCGGCCAGCCAGCGCGCCTCGCAGGTATCGATGCCGTCCGGCCCGCGCAGGGTCGCGCGCACGTGGTCCGCATGCTGTTCGAAGCCGGCCAGCTCGGTCTCGCGCTCGACCGTGACGCCCATCTGTTCGAGGCGCTCGATCAGCACGCGTTCGTGCCGGTCCTGCGGAAAGACCAGGATGAAGGGGTAGGGCGTCAAGTCGGCGCCGGCGTCGCCGAAGGTGATGTGGGCGCGCCGCTTGCCGCGCACCCACAGGTTGATGCCGGGATTGGGCATGCCGGCCTCGATCACCTCGGCGGCCAGGCCGAGCTGGCGGTACAGCTCCAGCGTGCGCGCGTGAACGACCACGGCGCGCGAGGTGATGCCGGGCCCCGGCGCCTTGTCGACGATGCGCACGCCCACGCCCTGGCGTGTCAGCCACAGGGCCAGCACCAGGCCGGTCGGGCCGGCGCCGGCGATCAGGACGTCGTCGCGCTTCGTGGGGCTTTGCTTCATGGCGCCTCCGTCGCGGCGTGCGGACGCGCCGATCGCCAGGCGGCGATGCGCTCGACCGCTTCGAACACGACCATCCCGGCGATCATCGACGCCACGAACAGCAGCGTCGGCCAGCCGCCCACGCCCAGGCTGGTCAGCGCCGGACCGGGGCAATAGCCGACCAGGCCCCAGCCGACCCCGAAGATCGCGCTGCCCAGCACCAGGCGGGCATCGACGCGGGCCGCGCCGGGAATATGGATGGCGCCGCCGAACACGGTGCGGGCGCGCGCACCGCCGACGCGGAAGGCGATCGCCGCCACCAGGATCGCGCCCAGCATCACGAAGCCGAGCGACGGGTCCCACTGGCCGGCGACGTCGAGGAAGGCCAGCACCTTGGCCGGATTGCTCATCCCCGAAAGGATCAGGCCGCAGCCGAACAGCAGGCCGGCGAGGAAGGCGGTGATCATGTGCATGGCATGCGCTCCTTCACGCCAGCACGTGGCGAACGACGTACACGGTGCCGAAGCCCGCCAGCATGAAACACAGCGTCGCCACCAGCGAGCGCGGCGACAGCCGGGCGATGCCGCACACGCCGTGGCCGCTGGTACAGCCGTTACCGAAGCGGGTGCCGAGGCCGACCAGCAGGCCGGCGCCGGCCAGCAGCGCGGGCGCGTGGTCGATCTGGGCCGGCGGCATGGCCTGCAATGCCAGCCAGCCGAGCGGCGCCGCGAGCAGGCCGAGCAGGAAGGCCAGGCGCCAGCCGATGTCGCCGCGCGCCGGGCGCAGCAGCCCGCCGGCGATGCCGCTGATGCCGGCGATGCGGCCGTTGGCGAGTAGCAGCACGGCGGCGCCGAGCCCGATCAGCAGGCCGCCGGCAAGCGAGGCCAGCGGGGTGAAGTGGATCCAGTCGATGTTCATGCGGCTTCCTCCTGGGTGCAATACAGCCGGTACAGCAAGCGCAACACGGCCAGGGCTTCCTCGCTGGCGATGCTGTAATAGATCTGCTTGCCGTCGCGGCGGGTGGCGACCAGGCCCTCCTGGCGCAGCACGCCCAACTGCTGGGACAGCGACGGCTGGCGCAGGTCGAGCACGTTTTCCAGTTCGCCGACCCGCTGTTCGCCCAGCGTCAGCTGGCAGAGCAGGAGCAGGCGGTCCGGATTGGCGAGCGCCTTCAGCAGCCCGCCGGCGCGGGTGGCGGCCGCGCGCATGGCGACCGGATCGAGGCCGGGCGGAGTTCGGAGATCGTCTTTCATGATCTCAGTATATTCGGCGATATTCTATATTTCAATAGACTATTGTTGAGTCCGGCTCTCGCGCACGCCCGGAATCTCCTGCGTCGGGCGTTCGAACTTGCCCTTCAGGTCGTCCACGCCCGACTGCGGCCTGGCGAACTGGCGCAGGTCGGCGCGCTTCTTGCGCTTGTCCGCCGTGTCGGTCTTCATGCGGGTGTCGCGCGCTTCCTCCAGGCCGGGCAGCAGCTCGCCGTCGCGGTTGAAGGACCAGGCCAGCATGGCCGGGCCGAGCGGCAGGCTGTCGCCGTGCTTGCCGTTCGCACCCGTGTTCCAGACGTGCCAGGTCTTGCCGTAGCTGTTCATCTTCTTCTTCATGAGCGCATGCTCGGCGGCGTCCGGGATGCCGGGCGCGACCAGTTGGCCGCTCAGGATCTCGCCGTTGTGCGGGTGCCAGAAGCGGCGCTCCTCCTCGGGCAGGGTGTTGAACAGCTTTTCCGAGATGATGTATTCGATGCCGTTCAGGTTGGCGGTGGCCGTGTTGCCGTCGAACAGGGCGCACTGGGCCAGGTCTTCGTTGACCTGATGGCAGAAATGATGGGCCTCGACCTGCTGTTCGGGCCGGTCCTTCATCGGGTGGAAGCCGTTCAGGTAGACGTCGAACTTCGCCAGCGGCGCGTTGTGCTGTAGGACCCTGGCGCCGGCTTCCAGGGCGCGGGTCTTGGGTGCCTTGGCCTCGCCGAGGGGCGCCACCTGCGGCTTCGCTTCCTGGGCGGATGCCGCTATGGCGATTGCCGACATGGCGATTGCAGCCCCTGCGGCTGCTGCGACGCGCTTGCTGAAGTCCATGGGATCTCCTCGTAAGTTCAACAGTAGACCGGGGGCGGGCCGGGCGGTTCCGTTCAGCCCGAAGCCGCGCCGCCCGGCAGCACCAGCAGGCGGTCGATGCGGTTGCCGTCCATGTCGACCACCTCGAACTGCCAGCCGCCCCAGTCCAGGCGCTCGCCGGGCTTCGGGATGTAGCCGAGCTGGTAGAGGATGAAGCCGGCCAGCGTGTGGTAGGCGTCCGATTCCTCGTCGGGGAAGGCGAAGGTGGCGCCGGTGAGGTAGCGGAAGCGGTCCAGGACCATGCCGCCGTCCATGAACCAGCTGCCGTCCTCGCGGCGGACGGCGTCGGGAGCTTCCTCGTCCTCCACCGCCGGCACTTCGCCGACCAGCGCGGTCATGACGTCGGTGAGCGTGATCATGCCCTGGATATCGCCGTACTCGTCGACCACCATGGCCAGCTCGGCGTGGTTCACCTTGAGCTGCTCGAGCAGGTCGATGGCGCTGACCGACTCCGGCACGTACAGCGGCTCGTCGAGTTCGGCCTCGATGTCGATCTCCTGCAGCGCGCCCTTGCGGATCGCCTGGCGGAACAGGTCGCGCGCGTTGACGATGCCCAGCACCTGGGAGCGGTCGCCGCGGTAGACCGGGAAGCGCGCATACGGCCGCTCGGCGATGTGCTCGAGGTTCTTGTCCAGCGGCTCGGCCAGGTCGAGGTATTCGAGGTCGACGCGCGGCGTCATCAGGGCGCGCAGGTGCCAGTCGTCGAGGCGCAGGGCGCGCGCGGCGATGTCGTATTCGGCACGCTCGAACACGCCGGCGTCGGTGCTCTCGCGGATCATGCCGGTGACTTCTTCCTCGGTCGGCGTCTCGTCCTTGTGGTGGCGCATGCCGAGCAGGCGCATGATGAAGTCGGTGGTCAGGGACAGCAGCTGCACGAAGGGGTGCATCAGGCGCGACAGTCCCTTCATGGGCCGGGCGATCCGGCTTGCGAGCAATTCGGGATACAGGATGGCGATGCGTTTGGGCACCAGCTCGCCCAGCACGATGGAGGCGAAGGTGATGCCGACCACCACCACGGTCAGCGCCGCCGGGCGCGCATACGCCTCGGGGACGCCGATGGCGATCAGGCTGGGAATCAGGCGCGCCACCAGCGAGGCTTCGCCGAAGGCGCCGTTGAAGATGCCGATCAGGGTGATGCCGACCTGGACGGTGGACAAGAAACGGCTGGGATCCTCGGCCAGGGCAATTGCGGCCGGGGCGCCGGTGCTGCCGTGGGCCGCCATTTTTTCCAGCCGCAGGCGCTTGGCCGAGACCACGGCCAGTTCCGACATCGCGAAGATGCCGTTGAGCAAAATAAGGGCGAAAATGATGATGATATCGGCCATGCGGGTCTCGTCAGTTGTCAGCCTGATCATCGCATGGCGGCAGTCGTGCGCCAACGGGCGCACGATTCGCTGGGCGTACGGACGACTGATCCCGGGTTGCCGTTCCCGGTTGTGTGTCCGTATTCCAGTGCTGAACCGCAAGATGATCAGATCTGGAACCGTAAAGCGAACCGTGCGTTATTTACCCAAGGCAGTGTCGTATTAAGTGCGGAGTCTTTTCAGCAAGCGCCCGCCGGTTCCTCACAGTAATTTATCATTGTCTGCATCTGGCCGGTTGCGGCCCTACTGTAGCGTCCGCTTTCGACCCATCGCGGTCATTCAACAGTAGAACTAAATCGTGACATTTAAAAATTTTTCGATCATTTATTTTCCGGCAATACCGCTCGGTGGCCATAGCTAATGGCTCTTGATAACTTCTAGTCCTTCCCGTTAAGCAGCACGTTCTCTACCAAACGCTGCACGTATGCTCTGTTACATCACAGCCGCGTCGCCATAATCGCGCCTCATGCATAATCTAGTGCAGATCGAACCAATCGCCCCTGAAGGCCCAGCCAATGTCATTACGCCCCAAAACTTTCGCCTTGAACATTCTCCTGTTTACAGCAATGTGTGCCGGTATCGGTTTGGCACCGACCGTTAATGCGGCCGACAGTAGCTACCGCGTCGTGGCACGCCAGGTGTTGAGTGGGCCCGTGCGTTGGGACTACTTGGCAGTCGACAGTGCTAAACACCATGTATTCCTCACCAGGGGCGATCACGTCGACGTGTTCGATGCGGCAACGAAATCGATCATCGGGACAATCGGCAACACTGCGGGCGTGCACGGCGTTGCCATTGCTGGCGAACTCAATCGAGGCTATACCAGTAATGGCGCAGCCGACTCGGTCACAGTGTTCGACCTGACGACGTTGATGCAAATCGCCACCGTCCCAGTGGGTGGTAAGCCCGATTCGATCGTGTACGACCCGGCCAGCAAGCGGGTGTTTGTGGCAAACGCGAAGGACAAGACACTGAGCGTCATCGATTCAGTGACCAATCGGATGATCAAGTCGATTGCGCTCACCGGAACGCCCGAAACAGCGGTAGTCAATGCAAAAGGTCAGTTATTCGTTGCCCTCGAAGACAAGAATGCCATCGCCATGGTCGACACGGCGACGATGACGGTCGTGCGCCAATACGACATCAGGGAATCGTGCGAAGAGCCGGCGGGCCTGGCAATCGATGCCGCCACTGACCATCTTTTTGCCGGCTGCCACAATGCAAAAATGACGGTGGTCGATGGCCGCACCGGCAAAGTGCTCGCCACACCCGGCATTGGCAAAGGAAACGACGCGACCGCCTATGATCCGGTACGCAAGCGGGTATTCGCTTCCAACGGTGAAGGAACTCTGACCGTGATCGACGGCGCGGCGCCGTTTGGCGTACTGCAAAACCTGCCTACCATGGCACGCGGTCGCACGATGGCGCTTGATACGGTCTCGCATCAGCTATTTATCGTTTCAGCTGAATTAGCGCCAGAATCGACAATTCCTGCTAAGGGCCGCCCGGCACTGAAACCGGACACCTTCACGCTGCTGACAGTGACGTCTGAATAATTTGTCAGCGTCGCTCACATCGAAAAGAAAAAATGCAATCTACAACTCGAACCACATTGGGCAAAGTCCCAGAACTCACGGTGCTTTTCTGGATCATCAAGATTGTCGCGACTACGCTAGGAGAAACAGCTGGCGATGCGGTCACGATGTCCATGAACCTGGGCTACCTGATCGGGACCGCCATTTTTTTGGCCATCTTCCTTATCGCAGTCGCTGCGCAGATCCGCGCTACGAAGTTTCACGCGCCGCTGTTCTGGTTCGTGATCGTCGCCACGACGACAGCTGGTACGACGCTCGCCGACTTCTTCGATCGTTCGCTGGGCATTGGTTACGCCGGCGGTGCGACTGTCCTGGCACTGCTTCTTGCGGGCGCGCTGCTGTGGTGGCGCAAGGCGCTCGGCTCGGTGTCGATCAATCGAATCGATTCGCGGAAGGCTGAAGTCTTCTACTGGATGACCATCATGTTTTCGCAGACGCTCGGCACCGCACTGGGAGACTGGTTCGCCGATCCCGAAAAGGGTCTTGGACTGGGCTACCAGGGCAGCGCCCTGGTGTTTGCAGGTGGCCTGACGGTCATCGCCGCGCTGTATTTCTGGACGAAGACATCGCGCACAGCCCTTTTCTGGGCCGCGTTCATTCTCACTCGACCATTAGGCGCCGCAGTTGGCGACTTTCTCGACAAGCCGGTAGCCAGTGGTGGCCTGGCAATGAGCCGCTACTCTGCAAGCGCATGCCTGGCGCTCTTCATCATCGCCAGCATTGTGCTGGTTCGTCAGCGCGCAGAAGCGATAGAGTCGAAGTGAAATGTTGCATGTTGCACACCTTGGTAAGTGTCGCAGTCTACCTTATACCGTAGGACGTCTCCGCCATTCCTTTTACGCCCTTTACCAGATGTTGAAAGGTCTGCTCTTGGCCGGTTGCGGTCCCACGGCTGTGGTTGCCTGCGCTCAAAGCGGAGCTGAAGCCTAGCGAGCGCAGTCGGGAAATTTCGGTTTCGTACCTGGCGGCACGTTACATTGCCTAATGGTGCCAGAGACGTTTTCGATGACTCGTGATTCTCCTACCTTCAAAGAGAACTCAGAAACGAATTCGTTCGTGCACAGAAGTACAGGATAACCGTTCTTTACTGGGCCATCGGTGCATGTAGATGAGTACAGGAGCATCGCGCACTCGCCCGATGGGCTGCTATCACACCGGAATGTAGCGGTGGTTTTCTTGATAAGCGGGGCTGATGCGGCCTGAGCAAAAACAAGGGAACTGCTTGCGATGACAGTCAGCGAAAATAGTAGGGATGCCGCTTTAAGGTTTGATTTCATGTTCTTTTTCCCACAATGAATCCGCCAGTCTAGCAGTACGTAAGCAGAGAAAACCCGCAAATTGTCATGAAGGTTCAATGCCCGTTCCTAGCCGAACCCGGCCGTTCGTGCCAGCACAGCACCTTGTCCAAGTGGAAAGTTCACTGGTTGTCACGACCGGCAGCTGTCGACCCAAAGCAATGGGATGGACCTCCTCTCCCTGAGGGCACGTAAGTACCAAACTGGAGTTTCCACACTACCGGTTTAGGAACAAGGAGTCCGTCATGAAGCTTATCCGTGTCGGGGTCGACTTGGCAAAGAATGTCTTTCAGGTGCATGGTGTAGACCGGACCGAGAAAGCGGTATGGCGACGCAAGCGCGCCCGGGGCGAGTGGATCAAAGCACTGCTCGACAGAATCGAGCCTAGCTGTGAAATCGGAGGCGTGTAGCGGGGCGCATCATTGGGCTCGACTGCTGCAGGCACTCGAAGGAAAGAGCGGCTCCCGCGCGAATCTTCTTGTAAATAACAAGCAAGCGAAAACACGGAAAGCGGTAACGTCCAAAATCGCCGTCCCAGCCACAGCATGGCCTTTTCCCACCGGATCCAGGCCCACCGGGGAAAAGAAGACGCCGCCAAAAGCTGCCGAACCGCGCGGGAAGGGAAAAAGTAAATCAGGACGGCTGAAAACCGTGGTCGCCCCTGCAGCCTGGCCTTTCCCCACTTCGAGCAGGCCGTAGGCGACAGGAACGCCATCAAGGCCGCCGCGGGTCGAAGTGCTTGCCGATGCCGGCCCAGCAGTCCTGGTAGTTGGCCTGCAATTGCGGCGAATCCAGCGCGTACGGTGTGGCGGCGATCGGGGTGCGGGTCTCGAACATGAAGGCCATCGTGTCGCTCACCTTGTGCGGCTTGCGGGTGTCGGCGCTGCTGGCCTTGTCGAAGGTGGCGGCGTCCGGGCCGTGGCCGCTCATGCAGTTGTGCAGGCTGGCGCCGCCCGGCACGAAGCCCTCGGCCTTGGCGTCGTAGGCGCCGTGGATCAGGCCCATGAATTCGCTGGCCACGTTGCGGTGGAACCAGGGCGGGCGGAAAGTGTCTTCGGCGGCGAGCCAGCGCGGCGGGAAGATCACGAAATCGAGGTCGTCCACGCCCGGCACGCTGGTGGGCGCGTGCAGCACCAGGAAGATCGACGGGTCCGGGTGGTCGTAGCTGATCGAGCCGATGGTGTTGAAGTAGCGCAGGTCGTATTTATAGGGCGCATAGTTGCCGTGCCAGGCCACCACGTCCAGCGGCGAGTGCGCGATCGGGGCGGACCACAGGCGGCCGCCGAACTTCGCCAGCAGTTCGAACTCGCCTTCGACGTCTTCGTAGCGCGCCACCGGGCTCAGGAAATCGCGCGGATTGGCCAGGCCGTTCGAGCCGATCGGGCCCAGGTCCGGCAGGCGCAGCAGGGCGCCGAAGTTCTCGCAGATATAGCCGCGGGCGGCGCCGTCGGGCAGGTCGACCGCAAAGCGCACGCCACGCGGGATCACGGCGATCTGCTGCGGCTCGACCTCCAGCAGGCCAAGTTCGGTCGCGATCGCCAGCCGGCCCTGCTGCGGCACGACCAGCAGCTCGCCGTCGGCGGAATAGAAATAGCGGCCCGTCATCGGACGGTTGGCGGCGTACAGGTGGATCGCGCAGCCGGCCATCGCGCCTGGCGAGCCGTTGCCGGCCATGGTCACCCAGCCGTCGATGAAGTCGGTGGGCGCGTCGGGAATCGGCAGCGGGCTCCAGCGCATCTGATTCGGCGAGGGTGCCAGGCGCTCGAAGCCGGCGGCGATGCGGCTCTGTTCGATGGGGGCGAAGGCGCCGTGCATCGCCGCCGGACGGATCCGGTACAGCCAGGAACGGCGGTTGTGGCCCCGCGGGGCGGTGAAGGCGGTGCCGGAGATCTGCTCGGCGTACAGGCCGTAGGCCACCCGCTGCGGCGAGTTGCGGTGCGCCGGCAGGGCGCCGGGCAGGGCTTCGGTGGCGAATTCGTTGCCGAAGCCGCTCATGTATCCGTGGGTCAAGAAAATCTCCTGGAAGGATCGTGGCAGATGTGAGGTGCTGTTTTCGTCACTCTAGAGGAGGAAAGACGATTTTACGAGGTGAATATAAAAATGTAGACTATTTACGCCATCAATAACACTATCGAGCGCATGATCGAACCGTCTAGCATCGACCTGAACCTGTTGTCCGTGTTCCAGGAGGTCTACCGTGAACGCCAGATTTCCGGCGCGGCGCGGCGCCTCGGCCTGACCCAGTCCGCCGTCAGCAATGCGCTGGCGCGCCTGCGCCGTACTTTCGGCGACGAATTGTTCGTGCGCACCGCGCACGGCATGCAGCCGACCCCGCTGGCGCAGCAGATGGCCGAGCCGATCGGCGCCGCGATGGCCCAGGTCGCGCTGGCGCTGAGCCAGCGCAGCCGTTTCGAGCCAAGCACCAGCCTGCGCCGCTTCACGCTGGCCATGACCGACGTCGGCGAGGTCTACTTCATGCCGGTGCTGATCGAACGCTGCCGGGCGCTGGCGCCGGGCGTGGAGATCGCATCGCGGCGCGCGAACCCGTTGAGCCTGAAGGACGACATGGAGACGGGCAGGGTGGACCTGGCGATCGGCGCCTTCGAGGAGGTGTCGGAAGCCCTGTACCAGCGCCAGCTGTTCCGGCAGCCCTTCGTGAGCATGTTCCGCAAGGGGCATCCGCTGGGGACCGGCAGCGTGGACCTGGCGCGCTTCGTGCAGGCGACGCACCTGATCGTGGACGCGGCCCAGAGCCCCTACGACCGGATCAACGCGCTGCTCGACAAGGCCGGGGTCACGGCCCAGGCCCGGTTCCGGGTGCCGCATTTCACCGCGGTGCCCTACATCGTCGCCAGCGCGGACCTGGTGGTGACGGTGCCGCAGAAGCTTGCAGAGAGCGCAGCGGCACCATTCGGATTGAAGTGGATCGAACCGCCGCTGCAGCTGCCGACCTTGCAGACCAACGTCTTCTGGCACCGGCGCTTCAACCACGATCCCGGCATCCAGTGGCTGCGCGGGCTGATTGCGGACGTGTTCTCCGAGTAGCACATAACCAAACGAGATAGAGGATAAGACAATGGCTGACCTGTTTGAGAATCCGATGGGCCTGATGGGCTTCGAGTTCGTGGAATTCGCTTCGCCCACGCCGGGCCTGCTCGAACCCATCTTCGAGAAGCTGGGCTTCACCAGGGTGGCCGTGCACCGCTCGAAGGACGTGGTGCTGTACCGCCAGGGCGAGATCAACTTCATCGTCAACAACGAGCCGAAGAGCGCGGCCGCCTATTTCGCCGCCGAGCACGGCCCGTCGGCCTGCGGCATGGCGTTCCGCGTCAAGGATTCGCACAAGGCCTATGCGCGCGCGCTGGAACTGGGTGCCATCCCGATGGAAATCCCGACCGGCCCGATGGAGCTGCGGCTGCCGGCCATCAAGGGCATCGGCGGCGCGCCGCTGTACCTGATCGACCGTTTCGACGATGGGGAAACGGTCGGCAAGTCGATCTATGACATCGACTTCGAATTCATCGACGGCGCCCCCCGCAATCCGAAGGGCCACGGCCTGCGGATCATCGACCACCTGACCCACAACGTCTACCGCGGCCGCATGGCCTACTGGGCCGGCTTCTACGAGAAGCTGTTCAACTTCCGCGAGATCCGCTACTTCGACATCCAGGGCGAGTACACCGGCCTGACCTCGAAGGCGATGACCGCGCCGGACGGCAAGATCCGGATTCCCTTGAATGAAGAAAGCCAGAGCGGCGGCGGCCAGATCGAGGAATTCCTGCTGCGCTTCAACGGTGAAGGCATCCAGCATATCGCCCTGCTGACCGACGACATCTTCGCCACCGTCGACGGCCTGCGCGCCGCCGGCATCCCGCTGATGGCGGCGCCGCCGGAAACCTATTACGAGATGCTGGAAGGGCGCCTGCCGGGCCACGGCGAAGCCGTCGGCGCCCTGAAGGCGCGCGGCCTGCTGGTCGATGGAAAAGTCGAGGGCGAAGGCGAGCAGAAGAGCAAGCGCCTGCTGCTGCAGATCTTCTCGGAAAACCAGCTCGGCCCGGTGTTCTTCGAATTCATCCAGCGCAAGGGCGACGAAGGCTTCGGCGAGGGCAACTTCAAGGCCCTGTTCGAGTCGATGGAGCGCGACCAGCTCAAGCGTGGGGCGCTGAAAACCGCCGCATGAGACCGTCGTTCCCGCGCAGGCGGGAACCTCAGTTCTGCGTGCGTTTCGATCAGGCCGGCAACCTGGGTTCCCGCCGCTGCGGGAACGACGGCTTGACGCCTCCTACGCGCACAGTCAGCCGGAAGCTGCTATTCTCCCGGGTTCCCACGTTCCGGAGAAGAAGTTGCTGACCGCATTTGCCGTTCTGCTGGTATTCCAATGCCTGGGCGAAGGCCTGGTGTTCCTGTTCGGCTGGCCGGTGCCCGGTCCCGTGACCGGCATGTTGCTGCTCTTGGCCGCCTTGCTTGCCGTCCCCCGCCTGCAGGAGGTGGTGGAGGCGGGCGCCAACGAGCTGCTGCGCCACCTGTCCCTGCTGTTCGTGCCCGCCGGGGTCGGCATCGTGGTCGCCGCCTCGAGCGGCAGCGGCCAGTGGCTGGCGATTTTTGCCTCGGTCATCGTCAGCACGCTGGCCACGATGGCCGTGACGGCGCTGGTGCTGCAGGCCATGACGCCGCGCCGGCCGGCGCCGGGCCAGGAGGACGGCAGTGTTTAATTTTGAAGAAATCAGCCACTTCTGGGTCTACCTGTCGGCCTCCCCGCTGCTGGGCCTGACGCTGACCCTGTGCGCCTACGTGTTCGCGTACTGGGTGTTCGAACGCTGCGGCTTTTCGCCGCTGGCCAATCCGGTGGCGATCTCGGTCGCCATCCTCAGCCTGATTCTGGTGGCCAGCGGCATGTCCTACCAGCGTTATTTTGCCGGGGCCCAGTTCGTGCACTTCCTGCTCGGTCCCGCCACGGTGGCGCTGGCGCTGCCGCTGGCGCGCCAGGTGCCGCGCCTGCGCCGCAGCCTGCTGCCGCTGGCCTGCGCGCTGCTGTGCGGCTGCGTCACGGCGATCGTGAGCTCGGTCGGGGTCGCGCTGCTGCTCGGCGCCTCGCCCGAGCTGGCGCGCACGATCGCGCCGAAGTCCGCCACCTCGCCGATCGCGATGGCGGTATCGGAACACCTGGGCGGCATCCCCGCGCTGACCGCGGTGCTGGTGATCTGCACCGGTGTGTTCGGCGCCATCACCGGGCGCTCCCTGCTGACCGCCCTGCGCGTCGAGTCGCACGCCGCGCGCGGCCTGGCGCTGGGCGTCGCGGCGCACGGCATCGGCACCGCGCGCGCCTTCCAGGTCAGCCCGGAGATGGGCGCCTACGCCGGCCTGGGGATGGGACTGAACGGCGTGCTGACGGCAATCCTGGCGCCCTGGCTGGTGCCGCACCTGCTGGACTGGATCGGACGCTAGCGCCGAACCGCCTGCTGAATCGCGCGCCGACGGCGCAGCGGCGGCGTATGATTGGCCTTCCGGCTCGTCCAGACCAGGAGGACCTCTTGAACCTCTCGCCATTGCCGCTTGCGGTCTTCGTCGCAGATGCGCGCGGCGCGATCATGAGCTGGAACCGGGCCTGCGAAAAGCTGGCCGGCTACACCGCCGCCGAGATGCACGGCCGCACCCTCGGCGACCTGATCGCATTCGACGACGCCGCCGGCAAGGAGGCATCGATCCAGGCGCGGGTGGACATCGAGAGCAATGGCAGCCTGATCTGTGCCGACGGCCGGCGCGTGCCGGTGCGGGTCACGGTGGCGCCGCAGTCGCTCGATCCGGAGCAGCCGGGCAACTACAGCGTCATCGTGGTGCCGCGCGGCGCCACCGCGCCGTCGCGCTATTCGCTGATCCAGGACTTGCCGGTGAACGAGATCATCGAAGGACTGCCCTGCGTCTTCTACGTCATCGACCAGAGCGGCCGCCTGCTGCTGTGGAACCACCAGCTCGAGGAAGCGCTGCAGATGGCGAGCGAAGAGCTGCCGACCGTCGAGGTCAAGTTCTTCTTCGAGCAATCCGAGCGCGCCCACATCGTCCAGAAGATACTGGACGCCTTCGAATACGGCACCTCCGTCCACGAGGCGGAGCTGATCGGCAAGCACGGCAGGCGCACCAGCTTCCTGTTCCAGTGCGCGCGCACCAGCCTCGGCAGCCTGCCCTGCGTGTTCGGCACCGGCCTCGACATCACCTCCCGCAAGCAGGCCGAGCACGTCCTCAAGGTGCGCGAACGGGCCATCTACGCGAGCGTGAACGCGATCGTCATCACCTGCTGCGAAGGCAAGGAAAACCGCATCGAGTACGTCAATCCAGCCTTCGAACGCATCACCGGCTACACGCTGTCCGAAATCAAGGGACTCGATCCGCGCTTCATGCGCATCGAGGGTTGCGACGTCGAAGAGCAGAAGCGCATCCGCGAAGCCATCGACCGCCGCGAAAGCGTGCGCGTGGTGCTGCGCAACGTGCGCAAGAACGGCCAGCTGTTCTGGAACGACCTGCGCATCGACCCGGTGCGCAATGCCGACGGCGAGGTCACGCACTTCGTCGCCGTCATCAACGACGTCACCGAGGCCCGCCACTACGAACGGCGCCTGCACCACCTGGCGCACCATGATCCGCTGACCGGCCTGGCCAACCGCACCCTGCTGCAGGAGCGGCTCAAGCAGGCGATCCAGTTCGCGGCGCGCAATCGCATGATCGGGGCGCTGGCTTTCCTCGACCTCGACAATTTCAAGCACATCAACGACAACCTCGGCCACGAGGTCGGCGACATCGTCTTGCGCGAGACCGCCGCGCGCCTGCGCGCCAACATGCGCGAGGAAGACACCGTGGCGCGGGTCGGCGGCGACGAGTTCGTGCTGGTGATCAACGACCAGGGGACGCCGGAGCAGGTGGCTGACCTGGTCGAGCGCATCCGCCGCAGCATCGCCACCCCGGTGATTGCCGACGGCACCGAGGTCGTGCCCGGCACCAGCATCGGCGTGGCCCTGTTCCCGCGCGACGGCAGCACGGTCGACAAGGTGATGCGCGCCGCCGATGCCGCCATGTACCACGCCAAGAGCCTGGGCAAGAACAACTGCCAGTTCTACTCGAGCGAACTGAACCGTTTGGTGCACAAGCACCTGCTGCGCGAGGCCAGCCTGGGGCGCGCGATCGGCAACCGCGAAATGGTGCTGGGCTACCAGCCAAAAGTCGACCTGCGCAGCGGCCGCATGGTGGGAGCCGAGGCGCTGCTGCGCTGGAACCACCCCGAGCACGGCCTGATGGGACCGGACAGCTTCATCCCCGTGGCCGAGCAGACCGGGCTGATCGTGCCGCTGGGCGAATGGGTGATCGACGAAGCCTGCGGCGCGCTGCGCTCCCTGCAGGCGCTGGGGATCAAGGATTTCGTGATTTCCGTGAACCTGTCACTGCGCCAGTTGCGCCAGCGCCAGTTCGTCGAGCGCCTGGGCGAGAGCTTGCACAGGCATAACGTGGCGCCCTGTTGCCTGGAACTGGAGGTGACGGAGAGCCTGCTGATGGACCGTCCCGAGGAGGCCAGGGAGGTGCTGGGGCGCCTGAAACTGCTCGGCGTGTGCCTGTCGATCGACGATTTCGGCACCGGCTATTCGAGCCTGAGCCAGCTGCAGGCATTTCCGGTCGATCACATCAAGATCGACCGCTCCTTCCTCGGCGGGGTCGGCAGGAACGGCCACGCGGTGATCACGCGCGCCATCATCGCCCTCGGCCACAGCCTCAAGCTGAAAGTGATCGCGGAAGGCGTCGAGACGCGCGAGCAGCTGGTGTTCCTGCGCGACCACGATTGCGACCAGATGCAGGGGTATTACTTCAGCCCGGCGCTGTCGCAGCAGGGACTCGAAGACATGCTGAGCCGTGACGTCAGGCTGAACGGGTAAGGGTGCCCGCCGCCGCGGAAACGGGGCGGCGGGCGTTGGCACGCGCGGGTGCGCCGCGTGCCGGGGGGGCGCAGGTGGCGGGGCCGCTCAGGCCGGCTTTTTGGTAAAGGCGCGCGCCGCGAACAAGGCGCCGGCCACCCCCATGACGATGGCGGCGGTGCTGCCGGAGAAGCCGACGGCGGTGTTCCTGGCGATCTTGCCGGCCTTCGGCGTCACCAGTTGCAGGCGGCGCTTGGTCATCTCGCTGCCCAGTTCGGACAGGCGGTCGCGGCTCAAGGTCTGCTCGGCTTCCGGCAGCAGCACGGTTTCCTCGTCGGCGACGTGGTGCACGACGTCGCGCATCAGTTCAAACACCAGTTCGTCGTGGCGGGTGTCGCGCGGGTCGGTGTTGCGCAGTTCCTGGATGAGGCGGCGCATTTCCATGTGCTCCGGCTCGCTCTTCTCCATCACTTTCTGGTTGGCGGCGCGCGGGCGCATCACCGGGTAGAAGATTTCCTCTTCCAGCGTGGCGTGGATTTCCAGGGCGTCGCAAATGGTTTCGGCGAGCGCCTTCTTGACGCTGGGGCGCTTGTCGCGGGTGTACTGGTGGAAGGTCATCATCACGTGCGAGTGATCGAAGCGGATCATGTCGGTGATGGACGGGCTTAGTTTTTTCAGAGAAAACATCATCTTCTCCTCGCTTGAATGTTCGTCATGTCGTGGGATGGATGCATGTTAGAGCGCGCGCCATGCCCGCCGCGTAGGAGTGCGGCGCAAGCACTTGTCAGCGCGGACCCCACGGTCCGGCCCGTCCAGGCCGGCAATCGGCCGGCCGCTAGGGCAGGGTCAGTTGCCAGTAGCCGACGTCGATCCAGGCCCCGAACTTGTGGCCGACTTCCGGGAAGCAGGCGACCTGGCGGAATCCGAGCCGTTCGTGCAGCGCGATGCTGGCCGCGTTCGGCAGGGCGATGCCGCCGATCACGGTATGGAAACGGCCGTGCAGGCGCGCCAGCAGGGCACGGTAGAGGATGGCGCCTAGGCCGCGCCCGCGCTCGCCCGCGTCGAGGTAGACGCTGGACTCGACCGCGTGGCGGTAGCCCGGGCGGGCCCGCCACTTGCCGGCATAGGCGTAGCCGAGTACCCGGCCGTCCTCTTCCAGTACCAGCCAGGGCAGGGCGGCGTCCTGGACCTGGGCGATGCGTTGCGCCATCTCGCCGGGCATGACCGGATCGGTCTCCATCGAGACCGGGGTGGCCGCGACATAATGGTTATAGATAGCCGCGATGGCGGCGGCGTCGGCCGGGATGGCGTCGCGCAGGCTGTGCTGGGCTGTCATGATTTCTATCGCCTCGATAGTTTTAGTCTATTGGTGGTCTACATTGCATTATTACATTGCTATTGGTTTACATCAACAGGTTGTCGCTTTGCGTCCTACACAGACACGGCGGCCTCTCTGATTACTGGTCACTTCAAGCCTGCGATCATGCGTCATAGTCGATCGCACAACAGGGCGAGCGGCACAGTATTCACTCTTACGGAGGAAACGGAATGTTTGCACACAATAAACGTTTGCAGTACACGGTGCGCGTCAGTGAGCCGAATCCGGGCCTGGCTAATCTTATGCTGGAGCAGTTCGGCGGCCCGCAGGGCGAGCTGGCCGCCGCCATGCGCTACTTCACCCAGGCCGTGAGCGAGGACGATCCGGGGCGCAAGGACATGCTGTTCGACATCGCCACCGAGGAACTCAGCCACCTGGAGATCATCGGCCACATCGTCGCGATGCTCAACAAGAGCGCCAAGGGCGAGCTGGCCGAAGCCGCCAGCAGCGCCGCCGAGATGTACCGCAAGATCAACGGCGCCGGCAACGACAGCCACGTGACCCAGATCCTGTACGGCGCGGGTACCCCGCTGATCAACTCCGCCGGCGTGCCCTGGACCGCGGCCTACATCGACACGATCGGCGAGCCGAGCGCCGACCTGCGGTCGAATATCGCGGCCGAGGCGCGCGCCAAGATCGTCTACGAGCGCCTGATCGCCTGCACCGACGACCCGGGCGTGAAGGAGGCGCTGGGCTTCCTGATGACGCGCGAGATCGCGCACCAGAAATCCTTCGAAAAGGCGCTGTACTCGATGGAACCGAACTTCCCTCCGGGGAAACTGCCGGGCGACCCACGCTTCGCCGACACCTATTTCAATATGTCGCAGGGTCCGGGCGAGATGCGCGGTTCCTGGAACCAGGGTGATCAATGGGACTTCGTCAGCGACCGCGAGAAGCAGGCGGCGGTCGACGGCGGCAGCGGCGAGGCCGAGGTCAAGCTGCCGGCCAAGGATATCGACATCCTGAGGGCGCTGACCGAGCGTACCAAGTCGAATCCGGCGGTCGACCCGCCGACCGGCGCGGAGCTGGGCATGGGCAACCAGACCATGGCCGACGGCAAGACGGTGCAGGGCAAGGGCAAGTAAGCCCCCGCGTGCACGCCACCTGAACGCCGGCGCCGCGCAGCCGACCGCTGCGCGGCGCCTGTCGTCATCGAACTCCAAGGAATTGCATGGATACGCGAGTGCAGAAAGCCCGGCCTGCGGCCGCATTGTCGTCCCACCCCGCGCGCTACCCCGCGCGCAAGGCGTTCGGGTTCCTGATCTGCGGCCTGGGCTGCTTCGTGCTGCTCTCCGGCCTGGCCAGGCAGCTGCTCGGGGCCTCGCCGAACATGCGTGCCGCGCTGCTGGGCGGCGGCACGGCCGCCGCCGCGACCGCGCTCGGCACCCTTCCCGTGCTGCTGTCACAGAATTTTTCGAAGCGGACCTACGACTGCTTCCTCGGTTTCGGCGCCGGCGTGATGCTTGGCGCCACCTCCTTCTCGCTGGTGATCCCGGCGCTGGCCGCGGCCAAGGCCGGCGGCGCCGGCAATTGGGGCGCCAGCCTGAGCGTGGGCGCAGGCATGCTGATGGGGGCCGCCCTGCTGCTGGTGCTCGACCGGGTGATCAGCACCGAGGGCATCCTGCGGCCTTCCGACGCCGGCAACCCCCACTCGCTCAGTGCAATCTCAATGAAGCGGGCCTGGCTCTTCGTCTGGGCCGTGGCCCTGCACAACCTGCCGGAAGGTCTGGCGATCGGCGTTGCCTACGGCGGGGTCGAGCTGGGCAAGGCGAATTCGCTGGCCACCGGCATCTCGATCCAGGACGTGCCCGAGGGCCTGGTGGTGGCGCTGGCGCTGCGCACGGTGGGCTACGGACGCGGGCTGTCCACCGCGCTGGGCGTGGCCTCCGGCCTGATCGAACCGGTGGCGGCGGTGGCCGGGGTGGCCCTGATCGGCATCTCGGCCGGCCTGCTGCCGTTCGCCCTGGCCGCCGCCGCGGGCGCGATGCTGTTCGTGATCGCCAACGACGTGGTGCCGGAATCGCACCAGCATGGCCACGGTACCTGGGCCAGCGTGGCCCTGATTTTCGGCTTCATCCTGATGACGGTGCTCGACACGGCGCTCGGTTGATTCTCCGTCGCTTGGTGGCTACAGGCTCACGATGGGCCTTCGGGCCGCGCCGCCGGCGCCGGCCGTGGCAGGCACTGGACCCGGCTGTCGAGGGCGGCGCGGTGCAGGTTCGCGGCGTGTTCGAAGCTGCCCGGTTTGCCGAACAGCCAGCCCTGGGCGTAGTCCACGCCGCGCACGCGCAGGAAGGCTGCCTGCTCGTGGTTCTCGACCCCTTCGGCGATCATCCGCAGGCGTAGCGTGTGGGCCATGCCGATGATGTGGCTGACCACCTGGCTGGTCGGCGCGCTGGTACCGATCGATTCGATGAAGGAACGGTCGATCTTCAGGAAGTCCAGTTCCAGCGATTCGAGGTAGGACAGGCTCGAATAGCCGGTGCCGAAGTCGTCGATCGCCACTTCGATGCCGCGCGTGTGCAGGGCCTCGATCACTTCGCGCGCCGAATCGAGGTGCAGGAAGCCGCGCTCGGTGATCTCGACGATCAGGTTGGACGGCAGGGCGCCGGTGCGCGTCATGAAGCGGTCGAGCAGGCCGACGATGGCGGTCGAGTGCAGGTCGGCCGGCGACAGGTTGATCGCCACGTGGAAGCCCGGATGGCTGGCCAGGAAGTGACCGGCGTCGGCGCTCACCAGTTCGAGCACCCGTTCGGTCAGGCGTTCCACGATGCCGTTTGCCTCCGCCACCGGGATGAACAGGTCGGGCGAGATCAGTTCGCCGGCACCGTCGCGCCAGCGCAGCAGCGCCTCCGCGCCGACGCAGGCGCCGCTGTGCAGGTCGACCAGCGGCTGGTACTCCATGAAAAACTGGCCGCGCCGCAGGCCTGCGCGCAGCGCCGCCACCAGCGACATCTGCTGGCGCGCCAGCAGCAGCACGGCGGCGGCGACGGTCAGGCCGGCCAGCAGGCCGGCGGGCACCAGCCGCCTGGCGTTTTCGCGGCTGCGCTGTTCGAGGTGGGCGATCGGGATGGCGGCGATGGCGGCGGTCATGAATTGCTGCGAGCGCGCCATCGTGACCAGGTAGCGGCCGTCGCTGAAGGTCGCCGTGGCGCGCTCGCCCAGGCGGTCCGCCCAGGCCGGGTCGAAATGCCCGTGCAGGAGACTGGTGCGGCGGTACTCCAGGTGCAGGAGCGCCAGCGAGACGTCGGGGACGCTGCTCCAGATGTCGAGCGGCAGGTCGCGGTGGACCATGACCGCGTAGCCGTCGCGCTCCATGGCCAGCAGCGGATGGTCGTGGGTGGTCCGGAGCGGCACCTCGAGGTAGAGCCCGATCCCGTTCGCAGTGCGGAAGCTCAAGGGGCCGAGCGGCACCGGCGGCCCCGTCATCGAAGAGCACACCAATTCGCCGTTGCGCACGTAGCCGATCGCTTGCAGGTAGGTGGAGGTCAGATCGATCTCGCGCATCAGCTCGCGCGCACCCTCGGAGCAGGGCGGCTGGCCGGAGCGTACCAGGGTGCCGATCCCGGCCAGTGCCTGGCGCCTGGTCTCGTCGCTGCGGTGCAGGACGTCGTGCGCGTAGCCGAGCGTGAGGGCCGCTTCGGCATCGAAGGCCTGGCGCCGCGCCTCGCGCAGGGCCAGCCAGGGCGGCAGGCAGAGCGCCGCCAGCGCAAGCAACAGGGTGAAGCCATAGGTGAGCCGTTTGTGCATGGAAGCCGCCCGCCGGCATGCCGGATCGCTCCATTATATCGGGCTGTACAAACGGCAGCGCCCAAAAAAAAGCCCCGGTGTCGACCGGGGCCTAAGCTCTGCTGCTTCCTACTTTACGCTCAGTTCCGGATCTCCAGCGCGCGGTTCAGGCTCAGCGCCGCCAGCGTTGCGAGCGCGCCCGACAGCAGGTAGAGGCTGACGAAGCCGAGGCCATAGTTGGCGGCCAGGCCCAGTGCGACCAGCGGGGCGAAGGCGGCGCCGACCAGCCAGGCCAGGTCGGAAGTCAGCGCCGCGCCGGTATAGCGGTACTCCGGCAGGAAGTTCGAGGTCACGGCGCCGGCGGCCTGGCCGTAGGACATGCCGAGCAGCAGGAAGCCGACCAGGATAAAGGTGTTCTGGCCGCCGACGCCGCCGTCCATCAGGGTCGGCACGAAGCCGGAGAACAGGGCGATCAGCGCGGCCAGGGTGCCCAGCGTGTTGCGGCGCCCGAACTTGTCGGCGATGAGGCCCGAGGCCAGCGCCCCAACGATCGCCAGACCGCCGCCCCACATCTGGACCTGCAGGAATTCGGCCATCGGACGGGTGTCGTAGAGCTGGATCCAGGACAGCGGGAACACCGTCACCAGGTGGAACAGCGCGTAGCTGGCCAGGGCGGCGAGGGCGCCCAGCACGATGGTGCTGCCCTGCTTGCCGACCACCTCGCGCACCGGCACCGGGTCGAGCTGGTGCTCGTCCAGCAGGTGGGTGTAGTCCGGCGTGGAGACCAGGCGCAGGCGCGCGAACAGCGCGACCACGTTGATCGCGAAGGCTACATAGAAGGGAAAGCGCCAGCCCCAGACCAGGAAATCGTCCTGCGACAGCTCGGCCATCAGGTAGGAAAATATGCCGGCCGCGATGATGAATCCGACCGGTGCGCCAAGTTGTCCCAACATCGCGTACCATCCGCGCTTGTGTTCGGGAGCGTTCAGCGCCAGCAGCGAAGGCAGCCCGTCCCAGGTGCCGCCGAGCGCAAAACCCTGGCCCAGGCGCAGGATGGCGAGCGAAATGATGGCCCACTCACCCCAGCGCGAATAGGCGGGCAGGGCGGACACCGCGACGGTGGCGGTGCCGAGCAGGAACAGGGCGATGGTCAGCTTGATCTCGCGGCTGAAATGGCGCTGGATATACATGAAGACGACGCTGCCGACCGGCCGGGCGATGTAGGCCAGGGCGAAGATGGCAAACGAATACAGGGTGCCTTCCAGCCGGTCCGCGAACGGGAAGAACACCGACGGGAACACCAGGGCCGACGCGATTGCGTAGACGAAGAAGTCGAAGTACTCCGAAGCGCGGCCGATCACCACCCCGACCGCGATGTCTCCCGGTGAGATGGCGGTGTCGCGGGAGTTGATGTTGCGGGCACCGCTGTGCGGGGCGGTGATTGGAGCGGCGGCTGCGTCGCCGTAGGTGGTAGTGTTCTGCTGCATATTTCGCCTCCTCTAGTCTTTATGACAACCGGGCCGGGACCCTTCAGGATGAAACGTCGACAACAAAAGCGCGGAAGGGTGGGACAAAACGTCCAATCGCCAAACGTGCACCGTTGGCGTTACATTAGCATGTTCTCTTTCTCATGTAACGAAAAACACAAGCATGATTCCTAAGACCGTAAGTCGTGGATTGCTTCTCACCTCCCTGCTGGCGGCCCTCGCGGGCTGCAACACGGTGGTGATGAGCCCATCCGGCGACATCGCCAAGCAGCAGGCGCATCTGATCACCGTCTCGGTGGTGCTGATGCTGTTAATTATCGTTCCGGTGTTGATTCTCGTCGTCTGGTTCGCCTTCAAGTACCGCTCCAGCAATACCGACGCCGCGTACGAGCCGGACTGGGACCACTCGACCAAGCTCGAACTCGTGATCTGGGGCGCGCCCCTGCTGATCATCATCGTGCTGGGCCTGGTAACCTGGATCTACACGCACAAGCTGGACCCGTATCGGCCGCTCGACCGCATCGACGCGAACCGTCCGATCCCGGCCACGGCCAAGCCGCTGGTGGTGCAGGCCATCGCGATGGACTGGAAATGGCTGTTCATCTATCCGGAGCAGGGTATCGCCACCGTGAACGAACTGGTGGTCCCGGTCGACGTGCCGGTGCGGTTCAAGATCAGCGCGACCTCGGTCATGAACGCGTTCTACGTTCCTGAACTGGCCGGCATGATCTACGCGATGCCGGGCATGGAGACCGCCCTGAACGCCGTGCAGAACAAGCCGGTGCAATCGGTCGGATTCTCGTCCAACTACAGCGGCGCCGGCTACTCCGACATGAAATTCGGCTACCGCGGCGTGCCGCAGGGCGATTTCGACGCCTGGGTTGCTTCGGTCAAGTCCGCCGGTGGCGCCAAGCTCGACAAGGCCAACTACCTGGTGCTGGAAAAGCCGAGCATCAAGGAACCGGTGCGCCGCTGGGCGGCCGTCGACGACGACCTCTACTATCGCATCCTGAACCGCTGCGTCGCCGACGGCGCCGTCTGCCAGGACAAGATGATGATGGACGACACCCGTAAGGCGCGGGAGATGGCGATGAGCAGGATGCCCCAACACGCGGCCGCGACCCGCCTGGCCCAGGCCAACGGCGAAGTCTGCACCACGCCCGATGAATCTGTGAAGAAGAAGTAATCATGCACGAGCAACTAGACTTAATGAAGTTGATCTTCGGTCGGCTCAGCTGGGAAGCGATTCCCTACCACGAGCCGATCCTGATCGGTACCTTTGCCATGGTGATCCTGGGCGGCCTCGTCGTCCTCGGCGCCATTACCAAATTCAAGCTGTGGGGCTATCTCTGGAACGAGTGGTTCACCAGCATCGACCACAAGAAGATCGGCATCATGTACATGATCCTCGGTCTGATCATGTTCCTGCGCGGCTTCGCCGACGCACTGATGATGCGCGCCCAG
Organism: Massilia sp. LXY-6; assembly: GCF_051233485.1. Taxonomy (NCBI): domain Bacteria; kingdom Pseudomonadati; phylum Pseudomonadota; class Betaproteobacteria; order Burkholderiales; family Oxalobacteraceae; genus Massilia; species Massilia sp. LXY-6. The sequence continues at coordinate 173,330 of NZ_JBKFGF010000039.1, read as the reverse complement.
CAGGCGTTCTCGTTCGGCGATTCGCACGGCTTCCTGCCGCCGCACCACTACGACCAGGTCTTCACCGCTCACGGCGTGATCATGATCTTCTTCGTGGCGATGCCGCTGGTGACGGGCCTGATGAACTACGTGGTGCCGCTGCAGATCGGCGCGCGCGACGTCGCCTTCCCGTTCCTGAACAACTTCTCGTTCTGGATGACCACCATGGGCGCGCTGCTGGTGATGGCTTCGCTGTTCGTCGGCGAATTCGCCCGCACCGGCTGGCTGGCGTATCCGCCGCTGTCCGGCATCCTGGCCAGCCCTGACGTCGGGGTGGACTACTACATCTGGTCATTGCAGATCGCCGGTGTCGGCACGCTGCTGTCGGGTATCAACCTGGTGGTCACCATCATCAAGATGCGCGCCCCGGGCATGGAGCTGATGAAGATGCCGGTCTTCACCTGGACCGCGCTGTGCACCAACATCCTGATCGTGATGGCCTTCCCGATCCTGACCGTCACCCTGGCGATGCTGGGCCTGGACCGCCTGTTCGACACCCACTTCTTCACCAATGAGCTGGGCGGCAACGCCATGATGTACGTGAACCTGATCTGGATCTGGGGTCACCCCGAGGTGTACATCCTGATCCTGCCGGCCTTCGGCATCTTCTCGGAAGTCGTCGCGACCTTCTGCAACAAGCGCCTGTTCGGCTATACGTCGATGGTGTACGCGACCGTCGTGATCATGGTCCTGTCCTACCTCGTGTGGCTGCACCACTTCTTCACGATGGGTTCGGGCGCGAGCGTGAACTCGTTCTTCGGCATCACCACGATGATCATCTCGATCCCGACCGGCGCCAAGTTGTTCAACTGGCTGTTCACCATGTACAAGGGCCGCATCCGCTATGAACTGCCGATGATGTGGACCGTGTCCTTCATGATCACCTTCACCATCGGCGGCATGACCGGCGTGATGCTGGCGGTCCCGCCGGCCGACTTCGTGCTGCACAACTCGCTGTTCCTGATCGCCCACTTCCACAACGTGATCATCGGCGGCGTGCTGTTCGGCCTGTTCGCGGGCGTGAACTACTGGTGGCCGAAGATGTTCGGCTACAAGCTGGACCGTACCTGGGGCGTGCGCTCCTTCTGGCTGTGGTCGATCGGCTTCTGGGTCGCCTTCACCCCGCCGTACATCCTGGGCTTCATGGGCGTGACCCGTCGTGTCAGCCACTTCGACGATCCGTCGATCCACTGGCTGTTCCAGGTCTCGCTGGCCGGCACCCTGATGATCGCCGCCGGCATCGCCTGCCTGCTGATGCAGGTTGCCGTGTCGGTCATGAACCGCAAGCAGCTGCGCGACGTCACCGGCGACCCGTGGAACGGCCGTACCCTGGAATGGTCCACCTCGTCGCCGCCGCCGGATTACAACTTCGCGTTCACCCCGGTCGTGCATGACAACGACACCTGGGCCGACATGAAGAAGGCCGGCTACAAGCGCCCGCTGAGCGGCTTCGTGCCGATCCACATGCCGGCGAACACCTGGGCCGGTCCGGTGATCCCGTTCATCACCTTTGCGCTCGGTTTCGGCATCATCTGGCATATGTGGCTGCTGGTCGCCGCGTCGTTCGTCGCGACGGTGGCCGTGACCATCTACCACACGTTCAACTACAAGCGCGACTACTACATCCCTGCGGAAGAAGTGGCGCGTACGGAAGAAGCTCATACCCGACTGCTGGAAGCCCATGTCTGACATTAATACCAACACCGTCAGCGCCACCGGCGCCGACATCAGCTCGCGCTACTACGCGGTCGAGCACCACCCGGAAAACGGCACGCTGCTGGGTTTCTGGATCTACCTGATGAGCGACACCCTCATCTTCGCCTGCCTGTTCGCGACCTACGCCGTGCTGGGCCGCAACTACGCGGGCGGCCCGTCGGGCGCCGAGATCTTCGAGCTGGGCACCGTCGCACTGAACACGGCCTTCCTGCTGTTCTCGTCGATCACCTATGGCTTCGCCATGCTGGCCGCGCAGAAGAAGAACGTGAAGGGCACCCAGGTCTGGCTGGCCATCACCGGCGTGCTGGGCGCCTGCTTCCTGTTCCTGGAACTGCAGGAATTCGCCACCCTGATCCACGAGGGCTTCGGCCCGTGGCGCTCGGGCTTCCTGACCGCGTTCTTCTCGCTGGTCGGTACCCACGGCCTGCACGTGACCTTCGGTATCGTCTGGCTCATCACGCTGATGTTCCAGGTCGGTAAGCACGGCATCAACGGCGCCAACTACCGCCGCCTCGCCTGCCTGTCGATGTTCTGGCACTTCCTGGACGTCGTCTGGATCGGCGTGTTCACCTTTGTCTACCTGATGGGAGTTCTGCCATGAGCGATCACCATACCGCACACGCTCACGGCCACGGCGCTCATGGGCACGATTCCGGCCATGGCCACGTCGACCACGACGACCACATGGAAGCCCACGGCAGCTTCAAGGATTATACGATCGGCTTCATCCTGTCGGTGATCCTGACCGCGATCCCGTTCTGGCTGGTGATGACCCACCAGCTGCCGCCCGGCACCACCAAGGCGGTGATCCTCGGCTTCGCGGCCGTGCAGCTGGTCGTGCACATGATCTACTTCCTGCACATGAACTCGAAGTCCGAGGGCGGCTGGAACATGATGGCGATGATCCTGACCGTCATCCTGCTGTTCATCGTGATGACCGGCTCGATCTGGGTCATGTACCACATGAACGCCAACATGATGCCGAACATGAACAACGATGGATCGTCCGTGCATGGCATGCACGACATGCAGTAAGCAGTAGATGTCAGCAAGCGATTCAGCAGCAGCCGGCGGCCCGGAGCGGGGCGCCGCGCAGGAACCACGAGGGCGGGGCGTCCGCCTCGCCGCGGCAGCCCTGGCGCTGCTGCTGATCGTCCTCTTCGCAGGTCTGGGGACCTGGCAGGTCCACCGCCTGCAATGGAAACTGGACCTGATCGCACGCGTCGAACAGCGCGTGCACGCCGCCCCGGTGGCGCCGCCGCCAAGCGCGCGCTGGGCCGGCATCACCGCCGACGCCGACGAATACCGCCGGGTGCAGGTCGCCGGTACCTATCTCTACGAATACACGACCCCGGTCCAGGCCCTTACCGAGCAGGGCAGCGGCTACTGGCTGCTGACGCCCCTGTGCACGGTCGACGGCCACGTCATCCTGGTCAACCGCGGTTTCATCCCGACCGAGCCGGGCGCGCGCACGCGCTACGAGCCGCGCAAGTCCCAAGGCTATCCCTGCGCGACGGTCGCCGGCGGCGCGGTCCAGCTGGTGGGCCTGCTGCGCATCAGCGAGAAGGGCGGCGCTTTCACCCGCGCCAACGACCCGGTTGCGAACCGCTGGTACTCGCGCGACGTCGCCCAGATCGCGGCGGCGCGCGGCCTCCCGAGTTCCCTCACCGCGCCGTTTTTCATCGACGCCGCCGCCGGCCAGAACCCGCCCGGCGCACCGGACCAGCCGCAGGGCGGCCTTACGGTGGTCAGCTTCCACAACAGCCACCTGGTGTACGCCGCGACCTGGTACGCTCTGGCCCTGATGGTGGCAGGTGCGTGGTGGTGGACCGCGCGCAAGGCCGATGCAGGGAACGATGACAACGACGACTGAGGTACTGAAGAACTCCGCCGCCGACGTCGAATACGTCGCCGGCCACAAAAACATGCTGCAGCTGATCGAGCTGCGCTGGATCGCCGTCATCGGCCAGATCACCACCATCGCCGGCGCCATCCTGGTGTTCGACGTGCATCTGCCCCTGGTACAGATGCTCGAGGTGCTGGCCTGCCTGATCGCGTTCAACGTCGCCAGCCACCTGCGCTGGCACGAACACCGTCCCGTCACCAACAACGAACTGTTCCTGGCCTTGCTGGTCGACGTCGCCAGCCTGACGATGCAGCTCTACCTGTCGGGCGGCACCACCAACCCTTTCGCTTTCCTGTACCTGCTGCAGGTGATCCTGTCGGCGGTGCTGCTGGAAGCCTGGTCGACCTGGACCATCGTCGGGATCACGCTGGCCTGCCTGGCGGGACTCTCCGTTTTCGCCAAGCCGCTGCCGCTGCCTTTCGACCATGCGCGCGGCATCTCGAGCCTGTACGTGCAGGGCATGCTGATCTGCTTTGCGCTGAACGCCGCGCTGCTGGTGGTGTTCATCTCGCGCATCTCGACTACCCTGCGCGGCAAGGCGGCCCAGCTGGCCGACCTGCGTCAGCGTGCCGCCGAGGAAGAGCACATCGTGCGCATGGGCCTGCTGGCCTCGGGTGCCGCCCACGAACTCGGCACGCCGCTGGCGACCCTGTCGGTGATCCTGGGCGACTGGAAGCGCATGCGCGAATTCAAGCAGAATCCCGACCTGATCGAAGAGATCGACGAGATGCAGGCCCAGCTCAAGCGCTGCAAGGCGATCGTCAGTGGGATCCTGCTGTCGGCCGGCGAGGCGCGCGGCGAGTCGGCGGTGCGCACCACCATTCGGACCTTCATGGACGAGCTGGTCGAGGAGTGGCAGGGCAGCCGCCCGGTGCGCGAATTCTCCTACGTGAACCGGATCAAGCAGGACATGCCGGTGGCGTTCGACTCGGCCCTCAAGCAGATGATCGACAATGTGCTGGATAATGCACTGGAAGCCTCGCCCGACTGGGTCGGGCTGGAAGCGAGCGCGGAGCACGGCACGCTGCTGCTGTCGGTGCTGGATCGCGGCCCGGGCTTCGCCCCCGGCATGCTGACCCAGTTCGGCAAGCCCTACCAGTCGACCAAGGGCCGTCCCGGCGGCGGACTGGGGCTGTTCCTGGTGGTGAACGTGGCGCGCACCCTGGGCGGCACGGTGTCGGCGGCGAACCGGCCCGGAGGCGGGGCCGAGGTGCGCCTGACGCTGCCGCTGCAGGCGATCGCGCTGGACAAGGACTGAACGAAGAAAAACGACGATGCCTGATTCCGAACGACTGCTCCTGATCATCGAGGACGACGACGCCTTCGCGCGCACCCTCGGCCGCTCCTTCGAACGGCGCGGCTACGATGTGCTGCTGGCACCGGGCCTGGAAGAGGCCCAGGAACTGCTGAAGGAGCACGGCCCCGGCTACGCGGTGGTCGACCTGAAATTGAAGGGCAACAGCTCCGGCCTGGCCTGCGTGCAGATGCTGCACGCGCACGATCCCGAGATGCTGATCGTGGTGCTGACCGGCTTCGCCAGCATCGGCACCGCGGTCGAAGCGATCAAGCTGGGCGCCTGCCAGTACCTGGCCAAGCCATCGAATACCGACGACATCGAGGCCGCCTTCGGCCACGTCGCCGGCAGCGCCGAGCTGGAACTGACCAACCGCTCCACCTCGATCAAGACCCTGGAGTGGGAGCGCATCCACGCGGTGCTGGCCGAGACCGATTTCAACATCTCGGAGGCCGCGCGGCGGCTCGGGATGCACCGGCGCACGCTCGCGCGCAAGCTGGAGAAGCAGCGGGTCAAATAGTCGTCGTCCCCGGCGGCGGGAACGACGCACGCGGCTTACCAGCTGTAGCCGGCCTTCACGTACATGAAGCGGCCGTTGAAGCCGTTCGGCGCCCAGATGCTGTAGGGCTGGGTGCCGTTCACGTTCAGGTTGCCGTTCGAGGTCACCTGGGCCGGATAGCGGTTGGTCAGGTTATCCACGCCGGCGGTCAGGCGCCAGTTGCCGGCCAGGCGCACCGAGCCCGAGACGTCCAGCGTCCATTGCGGATCGTAGGTCTGGTCCAATGCCACGTTGTTCTGCGGGACGGTGAATTTTCCGTAACGCGTCACGTTGGCGTGGCCGCTCCAGATGCCGCGCGTGTAGTCGCCGGACAGCGTCAGCTTGTCCTTCGGCGAGCCGACGGTCAGGCGGTTCACGCTCTGGCGGTCCACCAGCACCAGGTTGGCGGCGCCCAGCACGGCCGGGGTGGCGGCGACGTGGCGCACTTCGTTGTCGTTGTGGTTGTAGGCCAGCGTGAGATCGGCGCGCGCGCCCTGGGCCAGGTTCATGTGGTAGGTGCTGACCACGTCCACGCCCTTGGTGCGGGTATCGACGGCATTCGTGAAGTAGCGCGCCGCGCCGACGAAGATGCCGCGCTGCTGCAGGGCGGCGTTCAGGTCCTTGCCGGCGGGGCTGGACAGCTGCAGGTTCGACGAGAACACGATGCGGTCGTCGATGTCGATGCGGTACAGGTCGACGGTGGTGGTCCAGTTGCGGATCGGCTGCCACTGCGCCCCGAAGCTCAGGTTGCGCGCGCGTTCCGGCTTGAGGGGCTGGGCGCCGAGCGCCTGGGCGGCGAGGCTGTCGACAGGGAAGGTGCCGGTCTCGATCGGCGTGTTCAACTTATTGATGACCAGGAAGTTGGTGGTCGTGATGGTGTAGTTTTCCTGCGCCAGCGAGGGTGCGCGGAAGCCGTTCGAGAAGGTGCCGCGCAACGCGAATTGCGGGGTGAACGCGAAACGTGCCGAGGCCTTGCCCGAGGTCGTGTTGCCGAAGTCGCTGTAGCGCTCGTGGCGCACGGCCAGGGAGCCGGACAGCTGCTGCGTGATGTCGCCTTCCAGGTTCAGGTACAGCGACTGGTTGTTGCGGCTGTTCTTGCCCGCGTTTTCGGGACGGAAGCCGGAGAAGCCCTGGGCGCCGCCGCCAAACCAGGAGTTCGGCTCGCCGGCGCCGATCTCGTAGGATTCGTAGCGTGCTTCAAGGCCCAGCGCCACGGTCAGCGGGCCGGCCATCCAGGCCACCGGGATGTCGCGCGCGACGTCGAGGTTGAACAGTTCCTGGGTGCTGGTCAGCTTGCCGGCGTAGAAGCTGGTCTGGGCCGGGTCCGGGAAGTCCTTGCTCAGGTTGGTGGTGTTGTCGACGTCCAGGCTGAAGCGGTTGCGGCCGTAGTTCAGGCTGGCGTCCCAGCGCCAGCCGGCCAGTTCGCCGCGCAGGCCGGTCACCAGCGAGCTGTCGGTGGACTTGCTGTCTTCCAGCGGCAGGAAGCCTTCCGGATACAGGGCCGTGCGCAGGTGCGGAGCGTTCTTGTCGAACGGCGTGGTGTAGGCGGTGCGCCAGGTCGCGGCGGACGAGGTCTTGCGCTCGCCGTAGTTGGCGAAGGCGTACCAGTCGATGTCGTCGTTCACGCGGACCTGGCTGTTGACGAACAGGCTGCGCGGACGGCTGTCCGGGTCGCCGTAGCGCTGGGTGATCGTGCCCTGGCGCGGGCCGGCCTCGGGACGCGGGTCGGCGAACGAGCGGTTGGTCGGGTTGCGGTTGGCGGCTTCCACCGCCACGCGCACCCAGCCGTCCTTGCCCAGCTTGAAACCGGTCGAGCCGCGCACGGTGGTCTGCTCGCCGTCGCCCTTCGAATACTGGCCGTAGCTGACTTCGGCCTCGCCGCCGTCGGCGCCTTTCTTGAGGATGATGTTGACCACGCCGGCGATCGCATCGGAACCGTATTGCGCCGCGGCGCCGTCGCGCAGCACTTCGATGTGGTCGATCGCGGCCAGCGGGATCGCGTTCAGGTCGACCGGGGCCGAGCCGCGGCCCAGCGAGCCGTTGACGTTGACCACGGCCGAGCTGTGGCGGCGCTTGCCGTTCACCAGCACCAGGGTCTGGTCGGGCGACAGGCCGCGCAGCTGGGCCGGACGCACCGCGTCGCTGGCGTCGGCGCCGACCGGGCGCGGGAAGTTCATCGAGGGCAGCAGGCGCGACAGCACGGTGGCCAGTTCGCCCGAACCAGTGCTCAGCAGCTCCTTGCTGGAGATGACGTCGACCGGCGATTCGGTCTCGAGGGTGCGGCGGTTCAGCGAACGGGTGCCGGTGACGACCACGGCCTGCACCTCGCCGGCGGCGGGCTGGGCGTTGGCCGGGGCGGCGTCCTGGGCGCGCGCGGCGGGCAGGGTGGAGGCGATCAGGCTTAGCGCGAGGAGGGCGCGGGTAGGATTGGGACGCGAATGTTTGACGCTCATGTTGTTCTTTCTATATGTTGCGCGGTGGCTTGGCCGCGAAGGGGGGCGAGCTTAACAGTCAAGCTATTGCCTGACCAATAACAATTAGGATTATGCTTATATGCGTATTGGATAAGCGTCGGCTTGCGGCCAAGGAATATGCGCAGGGAGTTGTGGTACATTCCCAACTTTTCTCCGGAGGGCCCATGCCGTCTCCCCACCGTTTTTACCTGGCCCTCCTGAGTGCGGCCGCGCTCGCCGGTTGCACCGGCCCGTCGCCGCAGCCGCAGCCGGCGCATGACAGCCTGCAGGCGGCCTTCGTCATCCTCGGCGACGATGGCGCCGCGATCGCGCGCGCCATCACCACCTCGGCGCGCTGTCCCTCCATCGAGATCGACGGCCGCGCCGCGCCGATGGCGGTCCGGGCGCCGCTGGCGGCGATCCCGCCGCGGCCGGGCGCTCCTGCCGCGGCCGGGGCGGGCGAGGCGCGCCCGGTGCCGCCGTCGTCGCCGGTGCAGAGCTGCGAGACGGCGCTGCCGGCAAACGTGCGCAGCGTGGCCGTGGCCGGCCATGCGCTGCCCTTGCCGGTGGCCGAGCCGAAGCGCATCGTCGTGATCGGCGATACCGGCTGCCGCCTGAAAGGCAAGGAATTCCAGGACTGTAATGATGCCGGGGCCTACCCGTTTGCGCGGGTGGCGGCCAGTGCGGCGGCCTGGAAGCCCGACCTGGTCATCCACGTGGGCGACTACCACTACCGCGAGGATCCCTGCCCGGCCGGCCGTCCGGGCTGCGCAGGCAGTCCCTTCGGCTACGGCTGGGACGCCTGGAACGCCGATTTCTTCGCGCCGGCGCGGACGCTCCTTGCCGCCGCGCCCTGGGTGGTCGCGCGCGGCAACCACGAAACCTGCGCGCGCGGCGGGCAGGGCTGGTGGCGCTTCCTCGATCCGCGTCCGCTGCGGCCCGAGACCACCTGCGACGATCCGGCCCACGACGGCATCGCCGACTACACCGACCCGTATGCCGTGCCGCTCGGCGGCGATGCCCAGCTGCTGGTGTTCGACAGCGCGAATACGAGCTACAAGGGGTTCAAGGCCGGCGACCTGCGGCTCGACAGGTATGCGGACACCTACCGCAAGCTGGCGTCGCTGGCAGGGCGCGTGCGCCACAGCATCGCGGTCGACCACCATCCGCTGTACGGCTTTGGCGCCCAGCAGGACCAGCAGACCGGCGCGGTCACACTGTTCGGCGGCGACGCCGGCCTGATCCAGACTTTCGGCGCGATCCAGCCGCGCCTGCTGCCGGAAGGCGTCGAGGTGCTGCTGTCGGGTCACGTGCACCTGTGGGAGCAGGTCAGCTTCGCCTCGGACCACCCGACCCAGTTCGTCAGCGGTTTCGCGGGCACGGCGGAAGACATCGTGCCGCTGCCGGCAAGCCTCCCGGCGGGCACCGTGCCGGCGCCGGGCGCCGTGGTCGAGGCCATGAGTTCATGGATCGACGGCTTCGGCTTCATGACCATGGAAAGGCGCGCCGCGGACCGCTGGGACGTGGTGGTTCACGATCGCGACGGCAGGGAACGCAACAGCTGCAAGGTGGAGGGCCGTCGCTCGCGCTGCGCGCTGCCGCAGGTGCCGCGCGCGGCTGTGCATTGAATTACATATATTTGCTCAAATGTGGTTGCCAGCAATACATAATTTATGCCACAATCCAGTTTGTGAGCGGGGCGGCTGAAGCTGGTTTAGCCCGTCTTCGTGATCAGCGATGAGGATACTTTGTAGCTATTCGGCTCCCGGCGCGCCCGGGAGCTTTTTTTCGTTTACATCTGCTGGGACAGCGGCACGCCGGCGCTGGCCTCGTCCGCTTCGAGCATGGCGATCAGCTTGCCGAGGTCCTGCTCCAGGCGTTCCAGGGTCGCGGGGTCGAGACTGGACAGGGCGTCGGGCAGCACGCCGGCGAACGGCAGCGGGGCGCTGCGCAGCACCGCTTCGCCCGGCGCGGCGATGCGCAAGGCCACGCTGCGCCGGTCCATGCCTTCGCGCGCGGCGGTGACCAGTCCGCGCTCGGTGAGGCTCTTGATCAGGTTGCTGGCGGTGGACTGGTGGATGTCGAGCTCGCGCGACAGCTCGGTCACGCCGATGCCTGGCCGGCGCTCGATCACGGACAGCGCCCACAGCTGGGCGCCGCCGACGCCGGCCTCGCGCTCGACCTGGCGGAAATGGGTTTTGACGGAATTGAAGACCACGCGGAACTGGCGCAGGACGCGGTTCGCGGGAGCGGCGGCCGGTTCGATGCCGGCCTGGGGTGGATGCGATGAAGAGGACATATGTGGATGATAACGGATAAGGACCATGCTAGCCCAGTGCCGCGATGCCGGGGTGTTGCGCGATGAGGGCGGCGCGCACCCTGAAGGAGGCGGTCGGCCAGGAGTTGGCCGACTGGCGCCTGTGGCTGGCACGGGCATTGGTGGTCGCCGCCGCGGTGGTCGCCGGCCTGACCGTGGTCGGCTTCACCTGGCTGGCGGAGACCGCCAGCGGCTGGTTCGGCCTGCTGCGCGCGCATGCCTGGTGGGCGCCGCTGCTGTGCGCGCCGGCCTGCGCCGCAGCCGTGGTCTGGTGCACGCGCCGTTTCGCGCCGGGCGCGGCCGGCTCGGGTATTCCGCAGGTCATGGCCACGCTGGAGAAGGATGTCGGCGATGCCGAGCGCGGCCTGTTCGTCTCCTTGCGCCTGAGCGTCGCCAAGATCCTGTTGACCTCGACCGGCCTGCTGGGTGGGCTGTCGCTCGGCCGCGAGGGTCCATCGGTGCAGATCGCCGCCGGCATCATGCTGCAGGCACGGCGCTTCATGCCGGCCGGCGCCTCGGTCGGGATCCATGGCCTGCTGGTGGCCGGCGGCGCCGCCGGCATCGCGGCCGCCTTCAACACGCCGCTGGGCGGGGTGATGTTCGCGATCGAAGAACTGGCGCGCTCGCCCGAGCGGCGCAGCAGCGGCCTGATCATCGCCGCGATCGTGCTGGCCGGCCTGGTGGCGGTGTCGGCGCATGGCAACGGCACCTATTTCGGGGTCATCCACGCGCCCACGCCCGGCCTCGAACTGCTGTTGCCGGGCCTGATGCTGGCGGTACTGGCGGGCATTGCCGGCGGCCTGTTCTCGCGCCTGCTGATCGCTTCGCTGTCCGGGCGCTCGACCGACGTGTTCAGCCGCCTGCGCGCGCGCCGACCGGTGCTGTTCGCCGCCGCCTGCGGCCTGGCGGTGGCGGTGATCGGGGTCGTCTCGGCCGGCGCGCCGTTCGGCTCCGGCTATGGCACGACCCGCGTCATGATCGAGGGCAGCGCGGCGATGCCGCCGGCCTATGCGCTGTTCAAGTTCCTGGCGACCTGGCTGACCACCTGGTCAGGGGTGCCGGCCGGCATCTTCGCGCCCTCGCTGGCGATCGGCGCCGCGATCGGCAACGACGTGGCCCTGCTGCTGTACGGCGTCCAGGCGCCGGCCCTGATCGCGCTTGGCATGGTCGGCTTCCTGGCGGCCGCCACCCAGGCTCCGCTGACCGCGTTCATCATCGTGATGGAGATGGTCGACGGCCACGCCATGGTACTGAGCCTGATGGCCTGCGCCCTGGTGTCCTTCGTGGTGGCGCGTGCGATCAGCCCGCCGCTGTATCCGACCCTGGCCGGCTTCCAGCTCGAACGTCTCCCGAAGCGCACCGAAGAATAGCCGCGCCCGGCAAGCGAATCGTCGTGCGCGTGGCGCATCCCTGCTACCATGGGCTATGTCGAATTGGCTCGCGCGCATCGGCCGCGTCCGTTTGCGGCCCCCCGATGTCGCCGCCGTCCTGGCCCTGCTGGGCGGCGTCGCGATTTCTTTTGCACTCGCCAGCGGCCTGCTGGAGGCCGAGCGCGAGCGCGCCCGTTCCAGATTCCTGCAGCGCGCCGAAACCCATTCGGCCGCGGTCGTCAACAGCTTCGGCGATGCCCTGGTGGTCCTGCAGGCCAGTAACGCGCTGTTCCGGTCGGTCGGCCAAGTCGGGCCGGAACAGTTCGGCGCTTTCGTGCGCCCGCTGCTGAAGAATCGTCCGTATATAGAGGACGTGGTATTCCACCGGGTGGTCGAGGCCGGCGGACGCGCCGCCTACGAGGCCGAGCAGAAGCGCTTGCGGCCGGGCTTCCGTATCATCGAGCGGGCCGGCACCGGGGTGGCCGCTGCCGGCGCGCGCCGGCGCTACCTGGTGGCCGAGTACATCGAACCCTCGGACGCCTACGAGGACGTGTCCGGCTACGACGCACTGTCCTTCGCACCGCAGGCCCGCGCCTTCGAGCGCGCGCTCGACAGCGGCGCGGCGGTGGCCAGCGTGCTGATGCCGCTGCTGCGCAAGCATGGTGAGCAGGCGCACATGGGCGTGGTGCTGTCGATGCCGGTCTACCGCGGCGGCGGGGTGCCGGCCAGCGTCGCCGCGCGCCGCGCCGACGTGCTCGGCGATACCTCGGTGGGGGTCGACGTGGGCGAACTGGTGGGCCGTACCCTGGCCGGCGCCAACCTGCTGGACCGCAGCGGAATGGCGATCGAATTGAAGGGGATGGGCGAGCAGGGCATGCGCACCGCCTTCCGCTGGGACCGCCTGGACCGGCGCGCCATGCCGGCCTGGCACGACTGGCTGGGCGAGGAAGTCTTTACCGCGAATCATTCCTTCGACCTGGCGGGGCAGCACTGGGAGCTGCGCCTGTCCGGCCGCTCGACCGAGATGATCGGCGGCACCGCGCCGCTGGCGATCCTGATCATGGGCTGCCTGCTGAGCGCGGGGCTGGCGGCCTGGGTGCGCGGCCGCTTCCAGCGCGCCGGCCGCATCGAAGCCCTGGTCGAGCGCCGCACCGCCGACCTCGAACAGGTGCTCGGCCAGATGCGTCTGTACCTGCGCGCGATCGAGGCCAGCGCCAACGCCGTCATCCTGGTCGATGCGCGCCGACCGGGGCTGCCCATCGAATACGTGAACCCTGCCTTCGAGCGCATGCGCGGCTTCAGCGCCGCCGAGGTGGTCGGCCAGCGGCTGGCCGAGCTGGCCGAGCAGGAGCCCGACCAGGCCGCCGTGGCCGAGCTGCGCCAGGCCATCCGCGAGGGCCGCGAAGGGCACGCCAGCATGCGCCTGTTCTGCAAGGATGGGCGCGAACTGTACGCCGAGGTGTATATCGCCCCGGTGCTGGACGACAGCGGCGAGCCGGGGCATTACGTGATCACCCAGTACGACGTCAGCACCGCTAAGCGCTACGAGGCCGAGCTGGAAGTGCGGGCGCGCTACGACACCCTGACCGGCCTGGCCAACAGGGCGCTGCTGGAGGACCGCATCGACACCGCCATCGAGCTGGCCGGCAGCGATGCCATGGTGTGGGTGGCGACGCTCGACCTCGACCACTTCAAGTACGTCAACGACACCCTCGGCCACGGCGCCGGCGACGAGATGCTGAAGGCGGTGGCGGCGCGGATGCAGCGCGCGGTCGGGCGCGCCGACACCGTGGCGCGCACCGGCGGCGACGAATTCGTGCTGGTGCTGCCGGGCCGCGCCGCCGAGAGCGAGGCCGCGGCCACCGTCCAGGCGGTGCTGGACGCGCTGTCCGAGCCGCTGCGCCTGCACGGCCAGGAACTGGTGATGACCGGCAGCGCCGGCCTGGCGGCCTGGCCGGCCGACGGGCACGACGCGGCTACGCTGGTGCAGCACGCCGAGGTGGCGATGTACCGCGCCAAGGACCTCGGCCGCAACGCAGTGCAGTTCTACACGCCGGCGATGAATGCGCGGGCGCGCGAACGGATGGCGCTGGAAGGCGCGCTGCGCAGCGCGCTGCACCACGGCGAGTTCGAGCTCTACTACCAGCCCCAGGTCGACCTCGAAAGCGGCTCGGTGGTCGGGCTGGAGGCGCTGATCCGCTGGCGCCACCCGATCCTGGGCATGGTACGGCCGGACCGTTTCATCAACCTGGCCGAGGAAACCGGCCTGATCGTGCCGATCGGCGCCTGGGTACTGCGCACCGCCTGCCGCCAGAACTGCGAGTGGCAGCATGCCGGCTACGGACCGCTGCGCATCGCCGTCAACCTGTCGGCGCGCCAGTTCGCCCAGCCCGGCCTGGTGCCCGAGATCGCGCACGTGCTGGAAGAGACCGGCCTGGCGCCGACCTGCCTGGAGATCGAACTGACGGAAAGCCTGGTCATGGAAGACGTCGAGGGCGCGATCCGCACCATGGGGGAACTCAAGCGGATGGGCGTTAAGCTCTCCATCGACGACTTCGGCACCGGGTATTCGAGCCTGTCCTACCTGAGCCGCTTCCCGGTGGACGTGCTGAAGATCGACCGCTCGTTTGTCCGCGACATCACCAGCAGCGCGGACGACGCGGCGATGGTGACGGCCATCATCCAGCTGGCGCGCGGGCTGCACCTGCGCGTGATCGCCGAAGGAGTCGAGACCGAGGCCCAGCTCGACTACCTGAAGCAGCGCGGCTGCGACGAGGTGCAGGGCCATGTGTACGCGCGCGCGGCGTCCGGCGCCGATGTCGAAGCCATGCTGCGCACCGGCCGCAGGGTGCAGCCGCAGGACGCGACCGCCTGATTCAGGCTCAATGCGCGTTGGCGCACCGTGGATGTCGACGCCCTCGGCTATACTTGCGGCGGATAATCAGAGCAGCAGGCGGAACACCACGTGGACGACCATAACAAGAACGAAGAACGGCAACAAGCGCAAGAACAAGGCCCGATGGGCTACCCCGGCCCGGACCGGCGCCGCGCGGGTGCCGCCGCCGCGCGGGCACGCGCGCATTATGCGCAGGTGCGCGCCGGCCTGATGGCGCGCCCGCCGCTGCAGCGCTGGCTGCTGATCGGCCTGTCGGCGCTGCTGGTCGTCACGGTGCTGTTCGGCGTCTACGTGGCGCTGCTGTTTCCGCTGACCCCGGGCATCGAGGACGTGAAGCAGGCGCGGGTCGCGCGCCCGACCGTGGTGGTATCGAGCGACGGGCGCGAGCTGGCCAGCTTCGAGCAGGGCCTGCAGGAAAAGGTGAAGCTGTCGGAGATCTCGCCGCACGTGATCACGGCCCTGGTCGCGACCGAGGATCGGCGCTTCTACGAGCACCATGGGGTCGACTTCACGCGCATCGGCGGCGCCATGCTCGCCAACCTGAAGGGCGACGCCCAGGGCGGCTCGACCATCACCCAGCAGCTGGCGCGCAACATGTTCCGCGACGAGATCGGCAGCGCGCGCAACCTGAACCGCAAGCTGAAGGAACTGATCACCGCCTTCAAGATCGAGAACACCTACAGCAAGACCGAGATCCTGGAAGCCTACCTGAACACGGTGCCCTTCCTGTACAACACCTTCGGCATCGAGATGGCGGCGCGCACCTATTTCGACAAGCCGGCCGCCCAGCTCAACGAAGTCGAGGCCGCGACCCTGGTCGGCATGCTGAAGGGCACCGCCTACTACAACCCGGTCACGAATCCGGAGCGTTCGAAGGCGCGCCGCAACGTGGTGCTGGCGCAGATGCTGAAGGCCGGCGCCTTCGACCAGAAGCGCTACGAGCAGCTGATCAAGCGTCCGCTCAAGGTGCGCTTCACGCGCCAGCCCGAGCGCTCCGGCAAGGACGACCACTTCACCGCCTATGTGCGCAAGTGGCTGGTCGAGTGGGCCGACAAGAACGACGTCAACCTGCAGCAGGACGGCTTGGTGGTGCAGACCACGCTCGACTACGACCTGCAGCAGGCCGCCCAGCGCGCCGTCGAGCGCCAGGCCGAGGCCCTGCAGGCCATCGCCGACGTCGACTGGGCGCATGCCTGGCCGATCAACTCGACCTCGACCCAGACCTACGCCGACATGCGCGAAGGCGTGACGCCGTTCGCCTACTACTGGCAGTCGCATGGCGAGCTGCTCGACGCCTTCGTGCGCGAATCGGGCGAGTACAAGCATGCGGTGGACGGCGGCGAGGCGCCGGCGGCGGCGCTGAAGCGCCTGAAGGCCGACCGCGACTTCATGCGCCAGCTGAAGAACGCCAAGGCGCGCCTGGAGGCCGGCTTCGTGGCGATGGACCCGGGCACCGGCGAGGTCAAGGCCTGGGTCGGCAGCCGCAACTTCCAGCGCGAACAGTTCGACCACGTGGCCCAGGCCACGCGCCAGCCCGGTTCCACCTTCAAGCCGATCGTGTATGCGGCGGCGCTGGAGCAGGGCATCACGCCGGACCACCCCTACCTGGACGCGGTGACGACGATCCGCGACCCCAACGGCACGACCTGGCGCCCGACCGACAACAGCGGCACCACCGGCCGCCGCCTGACCATGCGCGACGGCCTGGTGTACTCGAAGAACACGATCACGGCCCAGGTGATGCAGGACGTCGGCGTGAAGCCCATCGTCAAGCTGGCCCAGGACATGGGTGTGCGCTCGAGCAAGCTGGCGTCCGTGCCCTCGATCGCGCTCGGCACCAGCCCGGTGACCCTGCTGGAAATGGTGAGCGCCTATTCGACCATCGCGGCCCAGGGCGAATACCGCCGCCCCGTGTTCGTGCGCCGCATCACGGACCGCGACGGCAAGGTGGTCGCCGACTTCGCCGGCCAGACCCCGCAGCGGGTACTGTCGCAAGGCTCGGCGGAGACGCTGATCGACATGATGCGCGGCGTCGTCAACCGCGGCACCGGCACCGCCGTGCGGACCCGCTTCGGCATCAACGGCGACGTCGCCGGCAAGACCGGCACCACCCAGAACAATGCCGACGGCTGGTTCATCATGATCCATCCGAACCTGGTGGCCGGGGCCTGGGTGGGCTTCAACGACAACCGCGTGACGATGCGCTCGAACTACTGGGGCCAGGGCGGGCACAGCGCGATCCTGCTGGTGGGCGACTTCTTCAAGGCAGCGCTGGACAGCGGCAAGCTCAGCGCCGATGCCGAGTTCCCGGGCTTCCACAAGCCGGCACCGGTGGTTCGCCATGAGGAGCCGGAGGAAGACATGGAAGAGGGCAACGACATGCAGCAGGAAGGCGGCCCGCCGGCCGACCTGCCGCAGCCCGAGCCGAAGGACGAGGAAGGGGAACCTCACCCGCGGGCGCAGGATGTGGGGAATCGCTTCCCGAACGATGCGTGAATGACGCCACGTCGTCCCCCGCGCAGGCGGGGACCCAAGTTGCCAGCGTTGCGGTAACGCTCGCAAAACCTTGATTCCCGCCTTCGCGGGAATGACGTGATAGCCATTACAGGATCGGCGTCCCGCCCGTCACCGCGATCCGCGCCCCGGACACATAACTGGCCTCGTTCGAGGCCAGCATCACGTACACCGGCGCCAGCTCGGCCGGCTGGCCGGCGCGCTTCATCGGCGTCTGCTGGCCGAAGCTCGCCACCTGGTCCGGCGGCATGGTCGAGGGGATCAGCGGGGTCCAGATCGGTCCCGGCGCCACCGAGTTCACGCGAATCCCTTTTTCGGCCAGCAGCTGGGCCAGACCTGCCGAGAAGTTGGCGATCGCGCCCTTGGTGGTGGCATAGGCCAGCAGGGTCGGTTTCGGATTGTCCGAGTTGATCGAGCTGGTGTTGATGATCGAGGACCCGGGCGCCATGTGCTTCACCGCGGCCTTGCAGATGTGGAACATCGCGTGGATGTTGACGGCAAAGGTGTGGTTCCACTCCTCGTCCGGGATCTCCTCGATCGATTCGTGGGTCATCTGGAAGGCGGCGTTGTTCACCAGCACGTCGATGCGGCCGAATGCCTGCACGGCGCGGTCGACCAGCAGCCGGCAGTGGGCCGGGTCGGCCAGGTCGCCCGGCACCAGCACCGCCTTGCGGCCGGCTTCCTTCACCAGGCGCTCGGTCTCGCGCGCATCCTCGTGTTCGTTCAGGTAGGAGATCAGCACGTCGGCGCCCTCGCGCGCGAAGGCCAGCGCCACGGCGCGGCCGATGCCGCTGTCGGCGCCGGTAATCAGGGCCTTCTTGTCGGCCAGCCGGCCGTGGCCGACGTAGCTGTCTTCGCCATGGTCGGCCTTGGGCGTCAGTAGGGATTCAAGGCCGGGCGGGGTTTGCTGCGGGGTCTGCTGTTGCGGCATAGGTCCTCCATCGAAAGCGTTGGCCTGCGATTCTATGCGGGCCCGATGCCCGGCGGCGCCAGCCTGCCGCCGGGAAAACGCTTCAATGGATGGGCCGGGCCTGGGCCTGGCCGCGCCCGTCGGGGCGCTTCACGGCGGGGCTGTCGTTGGCCGCCTGCTCGGGGCCGGCCGCCTTGCTCAGCACCAGTTGCTGGGCGCGCGGGGCAGTCGAGATGCCCAGGTCGCGGCACAGCGCCATCGCCTCCAGCAGCACCTGCTGCTGGGTCTTGAGGAACAGGCCGTAATCGGCCTCGCTCAGGTTGTAGACGATGTCGTACTCGATGAAGTTCTGGTCGAGCAGGGTCAGGTTGACGTGGTCCAGCTTGACCTTCTCCTTGGCGTCGATGATGGCCGAGAGCTGCGGCGGCAACTTGGCCGCCAGCTCCGGCGGCGTGGCCGGGTTGATGCGCAGGTTGAACTGCACGCGGCGCGTGTTCATGCGCTTGAAGTTGTGCACGGTCTTGCGCAGCAGCTCGGCGTTGGCGATCACGATCTGCTCGCCGGACAGCGCACGGATGCGGGTGGTCTTCAGGCCCACGTGCTCGATCGTGCCCGAGAACTCCGGCACCGAGATCGAATCGCCGACCTCGAAGGGCTTGTCGATCGCGATCGACAGCGAAGCGAACAGGTCGCCGAGGACGTTCTGCACCGCCAGCGCCACCGCGATGCCGCCGATGCCCAGGCTGGCCACGAAGGTGGTGACGTTGATGCCCAGGTTGGACAGCATCGCCAGCAGGAACACGGTCCAGACGCTCCACTGGAGCGCCCAGATCATCAGCGTGTGCGCCACCGTGACCTGTTCGTTTTCCTGGTTCTTGCCGTGCACGCGGAAGTAGCGCCGCGCCGTCACCCCGATCGCGCGGTGCAGCCATAGTGCGAGCTGGGCGCCCAGGGTGATGAACCACAGGTGGGAAATCCGCTGGTTCCAGGGCGGCGGCAGATCGAGCACCGAGGCGCCGATCAGCAGGGAGGTCGCCAGCACCGCGAGGCTGCTGGTGCGCGCCAGCGTGTGCGCCAGCACGTCGACGATGGGACGCTGGGCGCGCGCGCCGGACAGCTGGTCGAGGCGGCGCCGGAACAGCATCACGGCGCCGTGGATGAGGACGAAGCTGAGGACCGCGACCACGACCGCGATGGTGGCGTTGGTCCAGCCGATGTCGAGGGATGTGAAATAGCCGCGGATGTCCATCGGGCTCCTTTCGTGTGCTTGATGCTGAGGGGATGCGAAGCGGCGCCGGGACGCCGGATCGCCGGATCGCCGGATCGCCGGATCGCCGGATCGCCGGGGCGGCAGGCGTGTGCAGCCGGGTGGACGCGTGGGCGCCCATCCGGCCGGACACGCCGGAGGCGGTGCTGCTCAGTGCAGGTGGGGGCTGCTCAGTACCGGGTCAGTGCTTGGTGCGCAGGTGCTGGCGGACCGCTTCGGCGCTGCTGCCGGCCTGTTTCACGGCCTGGGCCAGTTCTTCCTCGGTCACGCCGAGCGCCTTGGTCCAGTACTGGATTTCGTGTTTCTCATGCATGTTGATGCGGGCGCGATCCTGCGCGCCGCGATTTTGCAGATCATCGGACATGATGGTCTCCTTTTCGGCAGGTTAGCAAGGTGTACAGCCTCAGGATGCCAGCAGGCGCGGCCGTATTCCGTTCGGTGGCTCACGTAATGCAACTAGTTTTCTTCTGCAAAAAGTTCCCATGCGTCAGTAATAAGCTTTGACCGCGATCAGGAAACCCAGCGATACCAGCCTTGATTGGCAAGCCCGGCAGTACGATCAAGGGGATGTCTGCACCAAGTTGGTGCATATAAGAAACTTTCCGACACCCCGTAGGCGCCATGAAGCATCGTCATCTTCTAAGCACCCGCCGCACCGCACTCGCCGCCGCGACGATGGCTTTCCTGGTTTCGGCCTGCCAGCTGCAGGGCGGCGGCCGGGTCGACCAGCTGAACGACCTGCGCGGCCCGGCCCGGGATTTTCGGGTCGAACTGCGCGAAGGCACGAACATGGCGGCCTATCCTTCACCGGACGGCAAGCGCATCGTGTTCTCCGCGCAGGACGCCCTGTGGGTGATCCCGGCCGCCGGCGGCACCGCCACCCGCATTACCGGCTGGCGCCTGGAGCCGACCGCGCCGGTCTGGTCGCCCGACGGCAAGCGGATCGCCTTCCAGAACTACGCCCCGGAAGGCAACTACCACATCTGGACCATCGACCCGGACGGCCGCCATGCGGAAGAGCTGACCACTGGCCCGAACGACGACCGCGAGCCGGCCTGGACGCCGGACGGCAGCGCCCTGGTGTTCTCGTCCGACCGCAGCAACGACGGCCAGTACAAGATCTGGACCGTGCCGGCCGACGGCGGCCCGCCGACCCGGATCACCACCGGCCCCGGCGCCGAGAGCAATCCGGTGGTGTCGCCCGACGGCACCACGCTCGCCTATGTCGACGGCCCGAACGTGGTCACGCGCGCGCTGGTCGGCGGCACCCCGGCCATCGTCGCACCGGGCACGGCGCCGGCCTGGACCCCGATTGGTGCCGGCCTGGTCTACCAGAACGCCGACCGCCAGCTGGTCGTGCGCGGCGTCCAGGTCACCAGTGGCGAAGACATTTTCCCGTTCCCGGTGCGCTTCTTGCCGGACGGGCGCTTCCTCTACACGGCCGATGGCCACATCCGGGTGCGCGACGCCGCCGGCGGCGCCCCGGCCGACATCGGCTTCCGCGCCGAACTGCTGCTGCGCCGCCCCGTGTTCTCGCATCCGAAGGACCGGCAGTTCGACAACTTCGGCCAGCGCCAGGTCCGCGGCATCAGCGCGCCGGTATTGTCGCCGGACGGACAGAGCATCGCCTTCGTGGCCCTGAACGACGTCTGGGTGATGCGCATCGGCGAGGCGCCGCACCGCCTGACCGACGACCGCGACCGCGACATCAGCCCGCAGTGGACCGCGGACGGTGCGGCGGTGTATTTCTCCACCGAGCGCGGGAATGCCGGCCAACTGGCGGTCGATCAGGTCGAGGTCGCCACCGGCGCACGCACCCGCCTGGCTGCGATCCCGGGCCGCTCCATGGCGCTGCCGAAGCTGTCGCCGAGCGGCGACCGGATCGCCTATACGACCCTGTCCGGCCAGCTCGAGATCTGGAACCGCGCCACCGGCAGCTTCCGGGTGGTCGCGCCGGCGGTCGGCAGCCAGGTCAGCACCCCGCAATGGCTGCCGGACGGACAGCACATCCTGCTGGTCGATAACGACCGCATCAACAACCGCTTCCGCGAAGGCTACAACAAGCTGCGCGTGATCGACGTGGCGACGGGGCAGGGCGTATTCCACGCGGTGGCCCCGGCGCCGCGCCAGGTCTCGGAGCGCGACGAAGGGGCGGCCGTCCTTTCCCCGGACGGGACCAGGGTCGCCTTCGTCATGGATTCGCTGCTGCACCTGATGCCGCTGAATCCGGACGGCTCGCCGGCCGGCCCGGCGCGGCAGGTGACGAATGAAGCGGCCGACCTGCCGTCCTGGGGCGGCAACAACAGGCTGATGTACAAGAACGCGAACCGGATCCGCGTGATCGACGCCGACGGCAGCCACGCGCGCGACGTCAACGTCAGCCTGCAGTGGCAGCAGGCGGTGCCGGGCGGCTCGACCCTGATCCGTGCCGGCGCCCTGTGGGACGGCCTGGGGCCGACCCTGCGCCACGACATGGACATCCTGGTGCGGAACAACCGCATCGCCTGGATCCGCCCGCACGTGGCCGGGTCCGAAGCGCAGGTCGGGCACTTCATCGACGCCAGCGGCCTGACCGTGATGCCGGGCCTGATCGAGACCCACATCCACCCGCTGACCTTGTACCAGGGCGGGCAGGTGGGGCAGTGGTTGCCGCTGATGCTATCGTATGGCCTAACCACCGCCCAGTCGGTGGGCGGACCGCTGCACCAGAGCATCGAGCTGCGCGAATCGCTGGAGTCGGGCAAGCTGGTCGGGCCGCGGCTGTTTGTCTCGCCGCCGCTGTGGGAAGGCAACCGGCTGTTCTACCACTTCGCGCGCACCCTGCGCACGCCGGCCGTGGCGGATCTCGAGATCGCCAAGGCCAAGGCCATGGACGCCGATTTCCTGAAGGCCTACGTGCGTGCGCCGATCCCGATCATGAGCCGCATCGCCCAGGGCGCGCTGGACCTCGGCGTGCAGAGCGGCACCCATCCGATCGAGCGGGGGGCTGCCACCGGCATCGCCGGCACGACCCACCTCAGTGCCACCCAGCGCATGGGCTACGGCTGGTCGAAGTCGGCCGCGCGCGCAATCACCTACCAGGACGCCTATGCTACCTACGGCAAGGGCAGCTTCCGCCTGATCGACACGCTGTTCTCGGCCGCCGCGCTGGCCGGGCTCGATCCGGGCATCGCCAGCGACCCGCGCTTCATCCTGGTGCCGCCGAACTTCGTGAGCGGCCTGCAGAACGCCGCGCCGCCGACCCCGGCCCAGCTGGCCGGCATCATCAACGACGCCACCCAGCAGGCGAAAGTGGTGGCGGCAGGGGGCTTGGTGGCGAACGGCACCGACTCGCCGCTGGTCGTGCCCGGCATCCAGTTGCACCTGAATTTGCGCGCCGCCGGCCTGGTCCTCGGCAACTACACGGCGCTGCAGACCGTCACCATCAATGCGGCGAAGATGGCGCTGGTCGACCGTGAGCTCGGATCGCTGGAACCGGGCAAGCTGGCCGACCTGATCGCGGTGCGCGGCAATCCGCTCGCCGACCTGCGGGCCGCGGCCAAGGTCGAGGTGGTCATGAAGAACGGCAGGGCGTATACCCAGGCCGAGATCCTCGCGCCATTCCGAACCCCGGCGGCGATGGCGGCCCGCCGCGGCGCACTGGCCGCTTACCAGGCGCGTTGCCGCAGCCATCCGTCCGAGTGCGCGGAAGACGGCCGGCACGCCGACTGACCAGCGTTGGTAGCCGGGGCCGGATCGAGGCACCGGGCCGGGTTGATGCCCGCGGCCTTGCGGCTGCGGGCTTTTTTACTTCCTTAAATATGCAACTAACCAACATATCAACAAGAAAACACAAAAAACCCGGCCACCAGGCAAAGCGGGCGCCGCGGATATCGCCGCCGACGTGCATTTGAGGTACGCTACTGTCATTTGTACAACCAGGAGAAATGCATGACCAAGCCCTATGAAACCGCCCAACCCGAACGCAGCGCGGTCGACGCGATGCCAGGCGTGGTGGCCGTCGACTTCGGCACCAACTGGTGCGGCTACTGCAAGGCGGCCGAGCACCACATCGAGGAGGCCCTGAAGGACTATCCGAAGGTAAACCACCTGAAGGCGGAGGACGGCCCGGGCCGCCCGCTGGGCCGCTCGTTCCGCGTGAAGCTGTGGCCGACCGTGGTCGTGATGAAGAATGGCCAGGAAGTCGCGCGGGTGGTGCGCCCGGCCGATGCACAGGAACTGAAGAACGCCCTGGCACAGGCAGGCGCCGCATGATCGCGGCCGAGACGCAAGCGGCACGCGCCGCCACGAACCGCCCGGCGACGGTGCTGTTCGCCAGCCTGATCGGTACCACGATCGAGTTCTTCGACTTTTATATCTATGCCACCGCCGCCGTGCTGGTGTTCCCGAAGCTGTTCTTCCCGGCCGCCAGTCCGGCCGCCGCGACGCTGCAGTCGCTGGCCACTTTCGCGATCGCGTTCTTCGCGCGGCCGGTGGGTTCGGCCGTGTTCGGCCACTTCGGCGACCGCATCGGGCGCAAGGCCACCCTGGTCGCGGCGCTGCTGACGATGGGCCTGTCGACCGTCGTGATCGGCCTGCTGCCGACCCATGCGCAGATCGGCACCCTGGCGCCGCTGCTGCTGGCGCTGTGCCGCTTCGGCCAGGGCCTGGGCCTGGGCGGGGAGTGGGGTGGGGCGGTGCTGCTCGCCACCGAGAATGCGCCGCCGGGCAAGCGCGCCTGGTACGGCATGTTCCCGCAGCTGGGCGCGCCGCTCGGCTTCCTCCTGTCCGGCTCGACCTTCCTGGCGCTGTCCCAGACCCTGTCCGACGCCGACTTCTTCAGCTGGGGCTGGCGCGTTCCCTTCCTGTCCAGCGCACTGCTGGTCGCGGTCGGCCTGTACGTGCGCCTGAAGATTACCGAGACGCCTGATTTCCAGAAGGTCCTGGAGCGCAACGAGCGCGTGCGCCTGCCGGTGGCGGTCGTGTTCAAGTCGCATCCCGGCGCCCTGGTGCTGGGCACCCTGGCCGCGCTGGCGACCTTCGTGATCTTCTACCTGGTGACGGTGTTCGCCCTGAGCTGGGGCACCACGGCCCTGCATTACTCGCGCCAGCAGTTCCTGCTGCTGCAGCTGTTCGCGATCCTGTTCTTCGGGCTGACGATCCCGCTGTCCGCCGTGCTGGCCGACCGCTACGACCGGCGCCGTGTGATGATCGGGGTATCCGCCGCGATCGCCGTGTTCGGGCTGACCATCGGACCGCTGTTCGGCTCGGGCTCGCTGGTCCTGGTGACGGTGTTCATGGTGCTGGGCCAGTGCCTGATGGGCATGACCTATGGCCCGCTGGGCACGCTGCTGTCCGAGATGTTCCCGGCCGAGGTGCGCTACACGGGTGCTTCGCTGACCTTCAACCTGGCGGGCATCCTGGGCGCGTCGCTGGCGCCGTATGCGGCAACCTGGCTGGCGACCAACCACGGCCTGCCGACCGTGGGCTGGTACCTGAGCTCTGCCGCGCTGATCAGCCTAGTGGCACTGCTGCTGGTAAGGACTGCGGGAGAGAAGACTTAGAACGAATAGACGAGCGTCAGCGAGGTCTGGGTGTCGGTATTCTTCTTGTCTTCCGGAACCTTGCTGTCGCTGCGCGCGCTGAACGCGGCCTTCATCTGCATGGTGCCGTTGATCTTGGTACTGAGGGAGGTTTCCGCCACCGTGTGCACGTTCGTGGTGCCGCGCTCGACACTGACGGTCTGACTGAAGGCGGCCGACGGGCTGAGCTTCCAGCGCAGCTGGGCCGCGCCGTGCACCGTCATGCCGGAATCCTGTTCGCCGGACGCGCTCTCGCCGTGGAAGTAGCCCGGGCCGATCTCGACGTCGACGGTCTTGTCCGCGCGCTTGAGCAGCTGGGTGCCGTAACCGACCGCCAGGGTCGAGTAGCGGGTGTAGGCGCCGAATTTGTCGTTCACATGGGAACCCAGCAGGAAGGCGCGGTTGCCGTCCTCCAGTAGCTTGAAGGCAGCCTTTGCCGACAACTGGTAGCGCTCGGCCGAACGGGTGCGCGTGCGCGTGCCATCCGCATTGACCACATCGTCTTCCTTGAAAAAGCCGCTGAAGACGTATTCGTTACTCCAGTTGCTCATCTCGTGGCGGGCGTCGATCTTGCCCGTGACCGAGGTGCCGGTGGTATTGCCCGAGGTCGAGATCGCGCCGAGTTCGGCGGACGTGTACCAGTTGCTGCCTTCCGGTATCGCGGTGGTTGGCGCTTGCGTGAAGTAAGTGGACGACGGCGCGGAGCTGGCGAAGTCGTCGGGCGCGGCGATTGCCGTGCCGGTTGCGCCGGCCAGCACCAGCGCCCAAAGCATCGGAGATTTCATGAGCATCCCATGGTTCATGGATGGCCCGACATTGTAAACGAAAGCCGGCCCCAAACCCATCCGGTGCAACGTTTTTCCCACGAAATTTCCGTTAGAATATAAAGAAATTGTGAAGTTTCGACGTCTTTTGTTTGCAGCTCAGCCATTTTCACGCCTAGAATGATGCGTTTTGCCGCGCATACCGGCATGTATGTATAAGGAAAACCATTGATCAGGCTAGTCATCGCCGACGACCATGAATTGATCCGCGAGGGAATCAAAAAGATCGTGCGCCATTGTGCCGACCTGAAGGTCGTGGGAGAAGCCGCCGACCTGGCGCAGGCCATCGCGCTGGTGGCCCAGGTGCGGCCCGACGTGGTGGTGCTGGACGTGACCATGCCCGATTACGACGGGCTCGACGGCTTGGCCGAATTGCGCCGCCATTTCCCATCCCTGCGGGTGGTCATGCTGAGCATGCATCCGGAAGAACGCTACGCGCTGGCCGCCCTGCGCGGCGGCGCCCTCGGCTACGTCTCGAAGGCCAGCGCCTCGGCCGACCTGATCGATGCCCTGCGCAAAGCGGCCCAGGACTTGCGCTGGCTCGGGCCGCGCGTCGCCGCGCTGCTGGTGGAGGAAATGGCCTGCCCGCCGGTACCCCCGCCGCACCATCTGCTGACCCTGCGCGAAGCCGAGATCGTGGCGCTGATCGGGGCCGGGCTGCAGGTCAAGCAGGTTGCCGCCGAGCTCAGTATCAGCATCAGCTCCGTGAATACCTACCGCACCCGCATCTTCCGGAAGATGGGACTGTCCTCGAACGCGGCCCTGATCCGCTATGCCTTGCGGCATGGCCTGGCGCGCTGATTTCTTCCGTTGCCACCTGGCAACAATGTAAACGATTTCTTGTCGTTAAATCTGCGACAGCGGACTGTGAATTGACGACAGCGCGGCCGCGCCCGGAATCCCTTTTCACTATGAATCCGCGACCGGGCCGGTCCCAGCCGGCGGGTCGGACGGCATCCGTCAATACATCACCGGCACCATTGCCCTCCCGCCAACACGCGTCACAATGTTATAACTTGTCCATCTTGCCTATCAATGTGGCAAGTATGTCGGCCGCCCTGTAGCGCGGCGGCTGTCGGCGTGGTCGAAATTCAAGACAGGCGGTAGCCATGTCGCTGCACGAATAAGATGATAACCAAGCGAGAACATGCCACGCCGGGGGAAACGGTAGACATCCTGGTAGTGGAAGACAGTCCCACCCAGGCGCAGCACCTTGCGCGCCTGCTGACGAGCGAGCCCGGCTGGCGGGCCAGGATTGCCGGCGACGGCTCGAGCGCGCTGGCCGAAGTGGCGCGGCGCCGGCCCCACCTGATCATCAGCGACATCGCGATGCCTGGGATGGACGGTTTCACCTTATGTCGTACGCTGAAGGACGATCCGGTCTACGCCAACCTGCCGGTGGTGCTGCTGACCCGCCTGGCGAGCCTGAACGACATCGTCCGGGCGCTGGAATCGGGCGCCGACAGTTTCGTGCGCAAGCCCTACGATGGCCCCCAGCTGCGCGAGCGCCTGCGCCGCATCTTGCAGGATTGTGGGCTCGGGGCGCCCGACCGTCCCCTGGAATTCATGGCCGCCGAACGGCGCCAGATCTATGAGCTGCTGGTCGCCACCCACGCGCAGGCACTGCGCATGAACGCCGAGCTGGCCGAGCAGCGCGCGGGGCTGGAGCGCTCCGTGCGCTCGCTGGCGATCCTGCACGGCATGGCCGCCGCGCTCAACCAAGCGGTCGGCGAACAGGCGGTCGCCGAGGCCGCGCTGGCCCATCTGCTGGCGATGCCGGGACTGAGCGGTGCCGCGATCGGCGCAGTCGGACGCAGCGGCGGCGTGCGTCCGCTGGCGGCGCGCGGGATGCCGCCGGACGCCGCCGCCGGCGCGCCGCTGGTACGCCTGCCGCTGTTGGCCGAGGGGCGCGAAGTCGGCATTCTGGAACTGCTGCCGGCCGGCCCGGCGCTGGGCGAGACCGAACGCTCGCTGCTCGACAGCGCCGCCAGCCAGGTCGGTTCGGCACTCGAGCGTGCGCGCCTGTACGCGTGCATGGAAGCGCTGGTGGTCGAGCGCACCGAGGCCCTGCGCTCGGAGCGCAACCGCCTGTCGGCGGTGGTCGACACCGCCGGCGCGCTGGTGCTGCTGGCGGCGCCCAGCGGCCACATCGTGATGTTCAACCGTGCCTGCGAGGAGGCGCTGGGCTGGAAGGCGGCCGATGCGATCGGCCGCCCGTGCTGGGAAGTGGTGCGCCGCGTCGACGACGAGCTGGTGGTGCGGCGCGCGTTCCAGTACCTGGACCGCATGCCTGAAATGTCCCGCATCCAGGGCGAATGGCATACCCGCAAGGGCGGGCCGCGCTCGATCATCTGGACCCAGACCTTGCTGCGGCGCGACGACGGCAGCGTCGAATACGTGCTCGGCACCGGCATCGACGCGACCGAGCTGCGCGGCGCCGAGGAGCGCCTGCGCTACGTCAGCAACTTCGATACCCTGACCGGCCTGCCCAACCGCTTGCTGCTGCGCGCCCGCCTGCGCCAGCTGAAGGTGAAGGCACGGGACGCGGGGCAGGTGCTCGGCCTCATGCTGCTGGGCCTGGGGCGCATGCCGCTGATCCGCGAGGCGCTCGGCCCCGCGGCCGAACAGGCACTGCTCCAGGAAGCGGCCGGCCGGCTGCGCGAAACGGCCGGCGCGGACGTCGTCGGCCGCTTCTCCGACGGCAGCTTCGCCGTGCTGGCCGTGCGCGCGGTGCCCGAAGACCTGGCCGCCTGCGCGCGCCGCCTGCTGGCCGCGCTCGGCAAGCCCTTCGGCTGGGAGAACGAGGAACTGCACCTGGACCCGTCGATCGGCATCGCCGTGTACCCGAACGACGGCATGAAGTACGAAGTGCTGGTGCGCGGCGCCGAGGCGGCGCTGCGCCAGGCGCAGGAAGGCGTCGGCCAGCACTATGCCTTCTACCGGCCGGAACTGAACCAGGGCGCGAACGACCGCTTCAAGCTGGAGAGCGCGCTGCGCCGCGCCATCGAGCGCGGCGAACTGGTGCTGCACTACCAGCCCCAGGTCGACCTGGCCGGCGGCCGCATCGTCGGCGCCGAAGCGCTGCTGCGCTGGCAGCATCCGGAGCGCGGCCTGGTCCCGCCGGGCGTGTTCATTCCGCTGGCCGAGGAAACCGGCCTGATCCTGCCGATGGGCGACTGGGTGCTGGATAGCGCCTGCCGCCAGCAACGCGCGTGGCGCGACGCCGGGCTGCCGCTGGTGCCGGTCTCGGTGAACCTGTCCGCGCACCAGTTCAACGACCAGATCGTGGACACCGTCGGCCGTGCCCTGGCCAAGTGGGGCATCGAGCCGGAGCTGCTTGAGCTCGAACTGACCGAAAGCGCTTCGATGGCGGACGCGGACAAGAGCTGCGCGCTGCTGGCCCAGCTCAAGAGCATGGGCATCCGGCTGTCGATCGACGATTTCGGCACCGGTTTCTCGAACCTGAATTACCTGAAGCGCTTCCCGGTCGACAAGCTGAAGCTCGACCAGTCATTCGTGGCCGACCTCCTGGGCAGCGGCGACGACCTGGCGATCTCGCGCGCGGTGATCGCGATGGCGCACGGGCTGCGCCTGACGGTGGTGGCGGAAGGGGTGGAAACCGCCGGCCAGCTGGCCCTGCTGGCCGAGCATGGCGCCGACGCCATGCAGGGCTACTACTTCAGCAGGCCGCTGCCGGCCGAGGAGTTCGGGCGCATGCTGCGCGACGGCGCCATGCTCGACCTGGCGCTTTTAAGGCAGGGCCAGGCCGAGGAATCGGACGCCTCGCATCAGGTCCCGATGTAGACGATCTTGAACGCGAACAGCGCCGCGATCACCCACACGATCGGGGCCACTTCGCGCACGCGGCCGGTGGTCAGCTTCAGCACCGCGTAGGTGATGAAGCCGAAGGCGATGCCCTCGGCGATCGAGTACGTGAAGGGGATCGTCAGCGCCGTGATCGCGGCGGGGATCGCCTCGGTGGTCTCGCCCCATTCGATGTCGCCGAGGTCGCGCAGCATCAGGCAGGCGACGAACAGCAGCGCCGGCGCGGTCGCGTAGGGCGGCACCACGCCGGCCAGCGGTGCGATGAACAGGCAGGCCAGGAACAGCACGGCCACGGTGAGGGCGGTGAGGCCGGTGCGGCCGCCGGCCTGGACGCCGGCTGCGGATTCGATATACGCCGTGGTGCTGGACGTGCCGAGGGCGGCGCCGGCGACGATCGCGGCGCTGTCGGCCAGCAGGGCCTTGTTCAGCCGCTCCATCTTTCCTTCGACCAGCAGGCCGGCACGGCTGGCCACGCCCATCAGGGTGCCGGTGGCATCGAACAGCTCGACCAGGAAGAACACCATGATCACGTTCAGGATGCCGACCGCCAGCGCCCCCGGCACGTCCAGCTTCAGGAAGGTGGGCGCCAGCGAGGGCGGGGCGGAGACCACGTGGTGGAATTCGTTCCCGCCGAAGAAGAAGCTCAGCACCGTCACCGCGATGATGCCGATCAGGATCGCGCCGCGCACGCGCAGGCGGTCCAGAGTGACGATCAGCAGGAACCCGATCATGGCCATGATCGCGCCGCCCTGGTGCAGGTCGCCGACCTTCACCAGGGTCGGCTCGCTGGCCACCACGATGCCGGCGTTCTTCAGGGCGATCAAGGCCAGGAACATCCCGAGGCCGACCGTGATCGCGACCCGCAGCGAGCGCGGGATGCCGTTCACGATCATGGCGCGCAAGCCGAACACGGACACCAGGATGAACAGGCAGCCGGACACGAACACCGCGCCCAGCGCCGCCTGCCAGGGCACCTTCATGCCCAGCACGACGGCGTAGGCGAAGTAGGCGTTCAGGCCCATGCCCGGCGCCATCGCGATCGGGTAGTTGGCATACAGGCCCATCACCGCGCTGCCGAGCGCGGCGACCAGGCAGGTCGCGACGAACACGGCTTCCTTCGGCATCCCGGCGTCGCCGAGGATCGAAGGGTTGACGAAGATGATGTAGGCCATCGTGAGGAAAGTGGTCAGGCCGGCCAGCATTTCCGTGCGAGGGTCGCTGCCGCTCTGTTTGATGTTGAATAGGCGTTCGAGCATGTTGTTTTGACGCGTCATGGAAGGGATGACCGAAGCATATCACTTGGCGCGTGTTCGGCCATACCTTTGATCAGTTCGGCAAGCCCTGGCTTTCCCGGCCGCTGTTTCGCAAGGTTTTTTCATCCCATTTGATAACATGGGGCCTTGTCCACTTTTTACGATTGTCGCCATGTCCAAAAACAAGCGCCCAGCTCCCCGCAAACCCGCGAAACCGGCGGCGGAGACCGACCACGAGGCGCTGGCCCAGAACCTGGTCGATCTCGCGCTCGACATCACCGAGACCGACCCGGAGGACCTGCAGGCCGCCGCCAGGAAGCCCCAGCAAGAACAGGACCTGCTGACCCTGATCCGCCGCGCGCTGCGCCGCCAGCATGACGATCTGCTGTACGGTGCGATCGAGGTCGCGCGCTACACCGACCCGGACTGCTGCCGCTACCTGCAGGAACAGATCGAGGAGGAAGCCGCCACGCTGCGCCTGCGCGATGACGACGGCGCCGAGCTCGAGATCGACGCCTTCATGATCCCGCTGTTCGTCAGCAGCACCGGCGGACTGCAGGCCGCCGAGGTGTTCCAGGACGATGCCGCCTTCGAGGAGTTGAGCGACAGCTTCCGCCACACCGGCCTGGCCAGCGCCGACAGCCGGGTCGTGCTGGTGCGCTATCTGTACGACCTGGACGAGGTCGACCACGTCGGCTACAACAAGCTGCAGCAGATGCTGAAGGAGGCCGCGGCCTCGATGCGCAGCAAGAAGCTGGTGGCGGCCCCCGCCATCGAAGCCAGCATGCGCGGCTGGCACGCCAGCGGCTACGGCCCGGACGACGAGGCGATGGAGCTGCGCTTCCTGCTGGGCTTCTCGCTGAAGCATGCGGACGACCCGTTCTACAAGGTGCCGAAGGACGAGGTGGCGGCCGACGCCTATTTCGAGAGCCGCATGGCGCGCTACCGGATGTGGGCCGGCAGCATCGCAGGGCTGCTGTCGCGCTGCCTGTCCTCCAACCCGGCGCGCATCGAACTGAACTTCCTGTACCAGGACCTGTTCTACGGCGCGAAGGAGCAGGGCGTGGCCGAGCTGGCGATGCTGGCCACGCTGGCCGAGGTGAACGGCCGGCTCGACGAACTGGAGCTGGAGCCGGAACGGATCAAGGCGGTGGTGGCGCCGGTCGACCTGGGCGACCACGCGGCGCTGCGGATCAACCTCTATCCGCTGGACGGCGGCGCGCCCATGGCGACGGTCGACAAGCCGCTCGACCTGGCGGCCGACCTCGAAAGCGAGATGGAAGACCTGTGCGACGGCCTGGGCACGGTCGGGCTGGACGGGATCCTGGTGGCGCGCGGTTTCGACGAGGGCGGGCAGCCGGAGGGGGCCGAGGCCTATTTGAGTGATTGATACAAGGTCGGGATATCCGGTTCTCGTCAATGCCGATTTCCAAGCCTTCTGTTCTCCACTTAACCCCTGCGCACGCTTGAGTGCACGATGCGTTTTCGTAGTGTTTTTTCTTGAATAATCGTAGGACCACACCTACATTTTTGACCAACAGTCACAAGTTCCCTAGGGAGTCGGAAGCTGGACAGCCAATTTTCGTTACCTCTTGTAAATATTGCAACCTGCAAACGAAAATCTTGAGAATTTTACATGTTACGATTCTCCGGTCCGGCACGACGATTCCTGGTGCATGCGACCGCATGCCCAGACGATCCTCCGGCTGGCTGTATCCCAGATCAACTAGAACGCCCCAAGGCGAAAGGAACTTGAAAAATGCCAACCCTTATCGTGTTTTGCCACCTGCGTTGGGACTTTGTCTTTCAGCGTCCCCAGCACCTGATGACTCGCATGGCGGAACACTACCGAATCCTGATCGTCGAGGAACCGGTGTACCACGAAGGGCAGGCACACCTGAAGAAGACGGTCGTCGCGCCGAACATCACGGTGTGCCAGCCGCAAACCGCGATCCATGCGCCGGGCTTCCATGACGACCAGATCCCGACCCTGCGGACCCTGCTGGCCGACCTCGTGCCGGAAGGCGAGAAGCCGGTGGTCTGGTTCTATACCCCGATGGCCCTGCCGCTGCTGCAAAGCTTCGAGCCCTCGCTGGTGGTGTACGACTGCATGGACGAACTTGCCGCCTTCAAGAATCCGCCGAAGCAGCTGGTGCAGCGCGAAAGCGCACTGCTGAACATCGCCGACCTGTGCTTCACCGGCGGCCCCAGCCTGTACCAGTCGAAGAAGGAACGCCACGCCAACGCCCACTGCTTCTCGAGCAGCGTCGACGCCAAGCACTTCCAGAAGGCCCAGGACCGTTCGTACAGCCACCCGGACCAGGCCAACATTCCGCATCCGCGCCTGGGCTTCTACGGCGTGATCGACGAGCGCTTCGACACCGAGCTGATTCGTGAGATGGCGGCTGCCCGCCCGGACTGGCAGATCGTGCTGGTCGGCCCGGTCGTGAAGATCGATCCGGCGCACCTGCCGCAAGCCGCGAATATCCACTACATGGGTCAGCGCACCTATGAAGAGCTGCCGAAGTTCCTGGCCGGCTGGGACGTGTGCCTGCTGCCGTTCGCGATGAACGATTCGACCAAGTTCATCAGCCCGACCAAGGTGCTGGAATACATGGCCGCCGAACTGCCGTCGGTCAGCACCCCGATCACCGACGTCAAGGTGCCCTACGGTGACGTGGTCGCCATCGCCGAGACCGCGGAAGAGTTCATCGCCGCCTGCGACCGCATGCTGAACATGGGCGCGGAGCAGAAGGCGGCCCTGGCCGAGCGCATGCGCGCGATCGTGGCCCGCACTTCGTGGGACATCACCGCGAACGCGATGCACAAGCTGATCCAGACCACCGCGCCGGGCAACCGCGCCCAGCGCCTGACCGCCGATCTGGCCGACATCGCCGGCGCGGAGAACGTCAGCGCGCTGCCGCTCAGTGCAGCGCACAAGCAGACTGCCCAGGCCGTGGAAATCGACGCCAAGCCGAAAAAGGCCCAGGCCGCCGAATAAGCCGCCCGACGCCGGATCGAGCCGCCCATGCAGCAATGCGTGGGCGGCTTTTTTGCTTTTATGGCAAAATGCGCGGATGAGTATCCTGCACCGCCTGCCTTACGAGTGGCTGATCGGCCTGCGCTACACCCGCGCCGCCAAGCGCGCCAGCCGCAACCGCTTCCTGTCCTTCATTTCCCTGATCTCCGTGGCCGGCATCGCCCTCGGGGTCGCCGCACTGATCGTCGTTCTGTCCGTGATGAACGGCTTCGAGAAGGAGGTCACCGCACGCATGCTCTCGGTGCTGGCCCACGTCGAGGTGCTGGCCACCAATGGCGCCATGCCCGAGTGGCGCACCATCGAACAGCAGGCGCTGCGCAATCCCGAGGTGGTCGCCGCCGCGCCCTTCGCCGAGGTGCAGGGCATGCTGCTGCGCGAAGACACGATGAAGCCGGTGGTGATCCGCGGCGTGCTGCCCGAGGCCGAGGACAAGGTCTCCGACATCGCGCGCCAGACCCATGCCCGCAACCTGGCGGCGCTGCGCTCCGGCTCCCAGAACGTGGTGTTGGGCAGCGAACTGGCGCGCTCGCTCGACGTGAAGGCCGGCGACAAGGTGCGCCTGCTGGTGGCGGCACCCGGTGCGGAGGGCCAGCCGGGGCAGATCGCCACCCGCCAGCGCGTGTTCACGGTGGCCGACGTCTTCGATTCCGGTAACTACCAGTTCGACTCGGCCCTGGCTTTCGTCCACATCGACGACGCCATTGCCCTGCAGGGCCTGGCCGGTCCGACCGGGCTGCGCCTGCGCTTGGCCGACATGTACGCGGCGCCGCGCGTGGCGATGGAGCTGGCGCGTAGCCTCGACGAGCGCTTCCTGCTGCGCGACTGGACCCGCGTGAATTCGACCTGGTTCGCGGCCGTGCAGTCGCAAAAGCGCATGATGTTCGTGATCCTTACCATGATCATCGCGGTGGCCGCCTTCAACCTGGTCTCGACCCTGGTCATGACGGTGCGCGACAAGCAGGCCGATATCGCGATCCTGCGCACGCTGGGCGCTTCGCCGCGCTCCATCATGCAGATCTTCGTAATCCAGGGCACCCTGGTCGGGGTGATCGGAACACTGCTGGGCGTCGCCTTCGGCGTCCTGGTCGCACTCAACGTCGGCGTGATCGTGCCGGCCATCGAGCACCTGTTCGGCGTGCAGTTCCTGGCCAAGGACATTTACCTGATCAGCGAAGTGCCGAGCGACCTGCGTTGGGCCGACGTCGGCCGCATCGGCGGGGTGGCGGTGCTGCTGGCCTTCGTGGCGACGCTGTATCCGAGCTGGTCGGCGGCGCGCCTGCAGCCGGCGGCGGCCCTGCGCTACGAATAAGCGCTAGATCTCGATCACGAGCTCCGGGCGGAACGCCGCCTGCTCGCCCTTGTTCGCGTAGCCGAGCGGATTGGCGACCACGCGGCAGGACCGCTTGCGGCCATCGAGCTCGCCCTCGACCAGGTAGTCGTTGGCGCAGTGCAGGTGGCCGTGCATCCACACGTCGGCGTAGGGAATCAGCGCGTCCATCGCATTGCAGAAGCCCGCCGTGCCCGGCGTGACGCCATAGCGCGGATCGGCGCTGCGCAGGCTGGGGGCGTAGTGGGTCACCGCCACGGTCGGCCCGCCGAAGGGCGTGGCCAGGGCGGCGCGCAACCAGTCCTGGCAGGCCAGCGACATTTCGCGCTGGGCCTCGGCCAGCACCGGCTCGCCGCCGCGGAAGGTGGTGTTCTTGCTCAGGTAGTAGTTGGCGGCACGGAAGGCCTTGCCGCGCGCCTGCAGCTGCTTTTCCGGGTCCGGCTCCTGGCCGGCGACGGCGTCGAAGTCGCTCCACAGGGTGGTGCCGATGAAGCGCACGCCGTCGACCACGATCGTTTCCCGGTCGAGCCATGCGATGCCGAGGTGGTCGCAGACGCGGCGCAGGCGTTGGTAGGCTTCGTCGACTTCGAGGCCGTCGAATTCGTGGTTGCCGGGGACGTACAGGACTTTTGCCGAGGTGGAGCCAACTGCGTCCGTATGCCGCGGGGCGAAACGCGCCAGGCCGAAATCGTCGTCCTGCAGGCGCGACCTGGCCTGGTAGGAGCCGATGTCGCCGGCCAGCACGACCACATCGGTGCCGGGATGGATGACGGGCTGGAAAGCGGGATCGCGCTCGAGGTGCAGGTCCGAAAATAGCTGAATTCGCATGATCGGGCCAGTATAACGGATCGCCGCCCGACGGATCGCCGCCCGACGGATCGGCGCACGGCCACCGGAGGGGTGCCCGTGCGCCGATCGGCCTACAGTCCCTGGATCAGGCCAGCGGGTCGATCGCGAAGGCCGGCATGCGGGCCTTCTGCTGCGCGGCTTCGAGGAACTTGTCGGAAGTGCTGAGGGCCTCGTTGATGGTGACGTCCATGTCGAGGTAGCGGTAGGTGCCGAGGCGGCCGACGAAGGTCACGTTGGCTTCGTTCTTCGCCAGGTTGACGTAGCGCTCCAGCTGCGCCTTCTCGCGCGCCTGGCGGATCGGATAGTAGGGAATGTCCTTCTCCTCGCACTGGCGGCTGTATTCCATGTAGCAGATCGTCTTCTCGTGCTTTTCCCACGGCGAGAAGTGCTTGTGCTCGGTGATGCGGGTGTAGGGCTGGGCGTTGTCGCAGTAGTTGATGACGGCATTGCCCTGGTAGTCGCCGGTGTCGCGGAAGACTTCGAAGTCCAGCGTGCGGTAGGGCAGGCGGCCCTCGGCGTGCTTGAACCAGGAGTCGATCGGGCCGCTGTAGAACACGTGGTCGTAGTCGACCTTCGAATCCGGGTCGAACCTCGTGTTCAGGTGCACGGTGATGCCCGGCACGTCGAGGATGCGCTCCACCAGCACCGTGTAGCCGTCCTTCGGCATGCCCTGGTACTTGTGGTTGAAGTAGTTGTCGTCGTAGTTGAAGCGCACCGGCAGGCGTTTCAGGATGCTGGCCGGCAGTTCGCTCGGCTGCAGGCCCCATTGCTTGATGGTGTAGGTCTTGAAGAAGGCCTCATACAGCTCGCGGCCGACGAAGCGCAGCGCCTGCTCTTCGAAGGTGGTGGGGTTCTCGATCGACTTGTCGCCGAGGCTCTGCATGAATGCCTCGGCTTCGGCCGGACGGAAGGTCTTGCCGAAGAACTGGTTGATGGTCAGCAGGTTGATCGGCAGCGTGTAGACGGCGTTGTTGGTGATGGCTTTCACGCGGTTCACGTAGGGCATGAATTCCATGTAGCGGTTCACGAATTCCCAGGAGCGCTCGATGTCCGTGTGGAAGATATGGGGGCCGTAGACGTGGACCATGACGCCGGTTTCTGGATCGCGTTCCGAATGGCAGTTGCCCGCCACGTGGGGGCGGGATTCGAAGACTTCGACCTGGTAGCCCGCGTGCGCGAGCTGATTGGCGATCACGGCTCCCGAAAATCCAGCGCCAACGATGGCGATATTCTTTTTCATCTGTTTTATCCTAACTGTTGAGTTAAATCCGTATTCCCGCGGCGGCCGCAGGACCTGAAGCTTGGTGCCGGATAAGAACATGGGTGCGACGAAGGGCTGACTACGACGGCAACCTACGAGCACAGGTTGCGCGCACAGCCGCCCCGGCGCGACACCGTCCGCATGCAGGGCATGCCGTCGGGCGCGGGGCGCGGCGTTCAATATCGTGCCAAAAATATATCATTGATCACCCGTTCGGCATCGCACAATTGGACACGTCCGGGATGGGCGGGAGGGAGAAGCGGACTCGGCTGATTGCTGTGATGCGTCACAACAATTTCCGCCACACAAAAACGAAAACTGCCGGGCTAAGCCGGCAGTTCTTTCAGCACCTGCTCAAGCGTGAAGATCAGCGCTTGTCGTTCTTGTGGCTCTGGGCGCCGGCCTTGGCGTGCTGCTCCGGCGAGCCGCCGCGGGTGCCCCCGCCATTGCCGCCGCCGTTGTTGCCGCCGTTGTTGCCGCCGCTCTGCTGGTTGCCGTCGTTCTTGTGGCTCAGCGAGCCGGCGCGGCGTGCTTCTTCCGAGGTGAACTCGTGGGCATTGCCCGAAGCGTGGGCGGCGCGGCCGCCTTCGGCAGCGATCTCGCGCTGCTTTTCCGGGTCCATGCCTGCAAAACCGCGGTTGCCGTTATTGCCGTTCTGTTGGTTGTTTTGTGCCATGATCATTCTCCTTTATGAATGGTTGCCATGCGATTCCCCGTGGCGGGGAGTGAGTTCATCTTATGCCCCACGCATAAGCCCGGCTATAGGACATCTTATGGTAGCGCTGTAGGATGAGTCCGGCTCGGCGGGCAACACTTCAGTGGCGCCAGGCTGCCCCGGCCGCACCGAGACCCTGCGCCATGCCGGCCGGCGGATCGGCCAGGCGCACGATCGACAGCGGATGCGCAAAGCGGATTCCCTCCTGTTCGAAGCGGCGGTAGATCTCCAGGAAGATATCCTGCTGGGCGTCCATGTGCAGGATGTAGTCGGGGCTGCGGAAGTGGTACACGATCTCGAAGTTGAGCGACCATTCGCCCCACATGAAGAAATGGGCGCGCTCGAAGTCGACGTTCGGCTTGGCCGTGACGATCTCGCGGATGATGCGCGGGATCCGGCACAGCAGCTCCTCGCTGGTGCCGTAGGCGATCCGCAGCACGAAGGACACGCGCCGGGTCTCCATCCGCTTGTGGTTGTGGATCCGGCTCTTCAGCAGGTCGCCGTTCGAGAACACCACCTGCTCGCCGCCGAGGCCGCGCACCCGGGTGGTCTTCAGGCCGATATGCTCGACCGAGCCGAGGACGTCGCCGACGATGATGAAGTCGCCGATCTCGAACGGCTTGTCCAGGGTGATCGACAGCGAGGCGAACAGATCGCCGAGGATGTTCTGCACCGCCAGCGCCACCGCGATGCCGCCCACGCCCAGGCTCGCCACCAGGGCGGTGATGTTGACGCCGAAGTTATCCAGCACCATCAGGACCACGATGGTCCACAGCGTCAGCCGCAGGATGAAACCCAGCACGGCGCTGGAATTGCGGCGGGCACCGTCCTGGGCGAGGCGCAACTGGTCGCGCCAGGCGCGCAGGCCGACGTCGCCCCACACCGCCAGCTGGACCAGCAGGGCGGCCACCGCCACCCGCGACACGAACAGGTCGTGGGTACGCCCCAGTTCGAGGAAGGTGCTGCCGAAGTAGATGCCGAAGGCAAGGATGAACAGCAGATAGGTCCTGGACAGCATCTTGACCACCAGGCTGTCCAGCCTGGCTTCGGTGAGGGCCGAGCTCGCGGCCAGGCGCCGCAGCACCAGCGAGCGCACGAACGCCATCGCGGCGGTCGCCAGCACCGTCACGATCAGGGCCAGCGCCCAGTCTTCAAGGGAATTGTTAAGGAAGGAAAACTGGCGCAGGGGCGCCAGGTAGGGAACACTCATCGATACACTCCAGGGACGGGCAAGATACCCATCCTAGTGTGCGGGCGCCCGGCCTCAGGGTGCGCACAATTGACTTTCGGAAGCTCCAGGCATACATTGCCTTAATTGCATCGCCCATTTCCTGCATGGCCAACGACCACACCAGCATCCTCCTCGTCGACGACCAGCCCGCCAACCTGGCGGTGCTCGAAGCCACCCTCGCCGGGCTGGCCGAGGAGCTCGTGTCCGTGACCTCAGGCGAAGCCGCGTTGCGCGAGGTGCTGGCGCGCGACTTCGCGGTGGTGCTGCTGGACGTGCGCATGCCGACCATGAACGGCTTCGAGCTGGCCGAACTGATCCGCCAGCATCCGCGTACCCAGGCCCTCCCGATCATCTTCCTGACCGCCGGCGATGCCGAGGAGTTTCCGATCGAGCGCGCCTACGCGCTCGGCGCGGTCGACTACATGACCAAGCCCTTCAATACGACGGTGCTGCGGGCCAAGACCGGCGTGTTCATCGAGCTGCACCGCAAGCGTACCGAGCTCGCGCGCATCGAGGAAGAGCGCCACCGCGCCGCGCTC
Organism: Massilia sp. LXY-6; assembly: GCF_051233485.1. NCBI lineage: Bacteria > Pseudomonadati > Pseudomonadota > Betaproteobacteria > Burkholderiales > Oxalobacteraceae > Massilia > Massilia sp. LXY-6. The sequence continues at coordinate 133,685 of NZ_JBKFGF010000039.1, read as the reverse complement.
CGCAGCCGCGACGAGAAGCTGGCGCGGACCGAGCGCCAGGCCCAGGCCGACCGCGATCGCCTGTACCGCGAAGTGCAGGCGGCCAGCGAGCGGATGCGCGACATCTTCCAGCGCGCGCCCGCGCTGATGTGCGTGATGACCGGCCCGGAGCACGTGGTGGACATGGCCAACCAGCGCTTCGTGGAGCTGGCCGGCGGCCGTCCGCTGGCCGGGATCCCGCTGCGCGCCGCCATGCCCGAACTGGAGGGCCAGGACTTCGTCGAACTGATCGACCGGGTGTACCACACCGGCGAAGCCTGCGAAGGCGGCAACGCGCGCCTGATGCTGCGCGCCGGCGGCCCGCGCGCCGGGCTGGACGAGCATTTCCTGGATTTCGTCTGCATGGCGCTGCGCGAGCCGGACGGCGAGGTGTCGGGCGTGCTGCTGCACGGGGTCGACGTCACCGAACGCACCCGCGCGAATGCGCTGGCGGTGGGCCAGCGCGGCGCACTCGAACTGGCCGTCACCGACGCCCCGCTGGGCGACGTGCTGGACGTCCTGGCACGCACCGCGGAAGACTGCAGCGGCGGCGCGGCGCTGGCTTCGGTGCAGCTGGTGTCGGACGACGGCCAGTATCTGCGCCATGCGGCGGCGCCTTCGCTGCCGCTCGAATTCCAGCTCGAGGCGGACGCCGTGCGCATCGGCCCGCTGTCCGGCGCGGCCGGCGGCGCCGCCTGGCGCGGCGAGGCGGTCGCCAGCGCCGACATCGCCACCGACCCGCTGTGGGACGGCTGGCGCGACCTGGCGCTGGCGCACGGCCTGCGCGGCTGCCGCGCGTTGCCGATCCTGGCGCCGTCCGGGACGGTGCTCGGCACCTTCAGCCTGTACTACCGCGACACCGGCCACCTGGCACCGGAGGAGGAAGCCGCGCTCGCCCTGCTGGCGAATACCGCCTCGCTGGTGATCGGCCAGCGCCACGAGGCGGCCGAGCGCCAGGCGGCCGAACACCGTTCACGCGCGATCCTCGAGAGCATGAGCGAGGGCTTCGTCGCCCTCGACCGCGAGTGGCGGATCACCTATGCCAACGGCGCCTTCGAAGCCGTCACCGGGCTCCAGCGCGACGACCTGGTCGGCGGCCAGTTCTGGGACCTGTTCCCGGCGCTGCGCGGCGGCGCCAAGGAGCAGGCCCTGCGGCGCAGCGCCCTGGAACGCACGCGCAGCCGCATGGAACTCTACGACGAGCACGAGGGGCGCTGGTTCGAGATCAATTCCTTCCCGATGGAGCAGGAGGGCATTGCGCTGTACTTCCGCGACGAGACCGACCGCCGCCGCGCCGAGGAAGGCATCCGCCGCCTGGCCGCGGTGGCCGAGCAGTCCTCCGACTTCATCGGCATCTTCACGCCGGACGCCGGCGGCATCTACCTGAACCCGGCCGGGCGGCGCATGGCCGGCATCGGCGCCGACGCCGACATCGCCGACTGGCGCATGCTGGACTTCTTCCCGCCCGAGGACCGCGCCGCCGTGCGCGAACACATGATGGCGGCGCTAACCGGCGTGCAGGCCGAATGGGAGGGCGAACTGCGCCTGGCCCGTCCGCACGGCGGCGAACCGGTTCCGGTCTACTTCAAGGGCTTCGCGGTGCGCGACGCGAGCGGCCAGAACATCGGCCTGGCCACCATCACGCGCGACATCACGGCACAAAAGAGCGCCGAGGACGAGCTGCGCCGCGTCGCCGCCGACCTCGCGGAAGCGGACCACCGCAAGAGCGAGTTCCTGGCGACCCTGGCGCACGAGCTGCGCAACCCGCTGGCGCCGATCCGCACCGGCCTGGATCTGCTGCGCATCGCGCCCTCCGATCCGCAAGCCGCCGTGCGCGTGCATGGGATGATGGAGCGCCAGCTCGGCCACCTGATCCACCTGGTCGACGACCTGCTCGACATCGCCCGCATCACGCGCGGCAAGATCGAGCTGAAGAAGGAGCCGGTCCTGCTGCGCACCATCGTCGCCACCGCGGTCGAGACCAGCACCGCCTTGATCGAGGCGCACCGCCATACGCTGAGCGTGGAGCTGCCGTCCGAGCCGCTGGAGCTGGAGGCCGACGTCACGCGCATGGTGCAGGTGCTGTCCAACCTGCTGAACAACGCGGCCAAGTACACGCCCTCGGGCGGACGAATCAATCTGTCGGCCTGGCGCGAGGACGGGCATGCCGTGATCGCGGTCGCGGACAGCGGGATCGGCATTCCGCCTGAAAGCATCGGCTCGGTATTCGAGATGTTCACCCAGGTGCGCGGCAGCCTCGACCGAGCCCAGGGCGGACTCGGGATCGGCCTGTCGCTGGTGCGGCGCCTGGTCGAACTGCACGGCGGCCGTGTCAGCGCCTTCAGCGGCGGGCGCGGCCAGGGCAGCACCTTCACGGTGCGCCTGCCGCTGCGCCCCGGCACCCCGCATGCGCCGGCGCCCGCGGAGCCGGCCGGCGCCGCGCTCGACGCCGGCGCCGGCGGCCGTCTGCGGGTGCTGGTGGTGGACGACAACGCCGATGCCGCCGACAGTCTGGTCGCGCTGCTGGAGCTGCTGGGCCATTCGGGCAGCGTGGCGCACGACGGCGTCGAGGGCCTGCAGGCGGCGCGCGCGCTGCTGCCCGACCTGGTGTTCCTCGATATCGGCCTGCCCGGCATGAGCGGCTACGAAGTCGCGCGCGAGATCCGCCGCACGGATGCGCTGCGCGACGTGGTGCTGATCGCGCTCACGGGCTGGGGCGCGCAGAGCGACCAGCAGCAATCCCACGAAGCCGGCTTCGACCAGCACCTGACCAAGCCGGTCAGCCTGGAGGCGCTGGAACAGGCGCTCGCCGCGGCTTCGAGGAGCCTGTCATGAACAGGACGGCGAACATCGGCGTCTCCTGCGGCACCCTGGTGGTCGACGGCGCCGGCCGGCTGCTGCTCGGGCATGTGACCGGCACCCCGAAATGGGACATCCCCAAGGGCCTGCAGGACCCGGGCGAGGACCTGCTGGCCGCCGCGATGCGCGAACTCGACGAGGAAACCGGCCTGGCTTTCGACGCCGCGCGCTTCGTCGAACTGGGGCGCTTCGCCTACCGGCGCGACAAATGCCTGCACCTGTACAAGGTGGACGTGGGCGAGGAGCTGTGCGACCTCGGCCACCTGGTGTGCCGCAGCTTCTTTCCGCACCACGTGACCGGCAAGGACACGCCCGAGATGGACGGCTTCCGCTGGGCCACCCGCGACGAGGTGGCGAAGCTGTGCTGGCCGCGCATGGCCGCGCGCCTGCTGTCGCTGGCCTGGTGACGCCGGCAGCGTGATTCAGGGCGGCGCCAGGCGCGCCAGCACTTCCTCGATCGCCGCCACGGTGGCCGGCTTGGTGAGGTGGGCATCGAAGCCCGCCGCGCTGGTACGGGCGCGGTCCGCCGCGCCGCCCCAGCCGGTCAGGGCCACCAGCCGCACGCCGTCGCACTGCGGATCGGCGCGTACCGCCTGCGCCACCTCGTAGCCCGACATGCCGGGCATGCCGATGTCGAGGAATACCACATGCGGGCGCAGGCTGGCGATCATGCGCACGGCCTGGTGGCCGTCGGCCGCCACCGGCGCCGTGTGGCCCATGATCGCCAGCAGCGCCGACAGGGTTTCGGCGGCGTCGCGGTTGTCGTCTACCACCAGCAGGCGCAGGCCGGCCGCCGGCGCGATCGGCGCGAGCGCGGCGCGCTGCGGGGCCGGGCTGTCCTTGCCCGCCAGCGGCAGGCGCACCGTGAACACGCTGCCGGCACCGATCCCGGCGCTGGCGGCGCTGACCGTGCCCCCATGCAGTTCGACCAGGCTGCGCACCAGCGACAGGCCGATCCCCAGGCCGCCGTTGCCGCGCTGGGTCGGGGGTGCGACCTGGGTGAACATCTGGAACACCGATTCGAGCGACTCGGGCGCGATGCCGATGCCGTTGTCCGAAACCACGATCACGGCATGCTCGCCGTCGCGTTCCGCCGCCACCAGGATGGCGCCGCCGCGTGGGGTGTACCTGGCGGCGTTGTTGAGCAGGTTGCTGACCACCTGCGTCAGGCGGGTCGGGTCGGCGTACAGGTCGAGAGCTTCGGCCGGCAGGCGCAGGTCGAGCCGGTGGCGCGCCGCCTCGATCAGCGGCAGGCTGGTGTCGACCGCGGCCCGCACGACTTCGTCGAGAGAGATCCATTCGGGCTTGAGCTCGACCTGGCCGCGCGTGATGCGGGCCACGTCGAGCAGGTCGTCGACCAGGTGCACCAGGTGGTCGAGCTGGCGGTCCATGATGTCCTCCACCCGCGCCTGCGCCGCCGGGTCGCCCTTGGTGCGGCGCATCAGCTGCAGGCCGCTGCGGATCGGCGCCAGCGGATTGCGCAGCTCGTGCGCCAGGGTCGCCAGGAACTCGGTCTTGCGGCGGTCCTGCTCGGCCAGGTCGTCGGCCAGGCGCCGCAGCTCGGCCGCGTTGGCGTAGGCATCGAGGTAGAAGCGCGCCTTGGCCTTCAGGATCGTCGCCGACACCGGTTCCTGCAGCACCGACAGCGCGCCCGCTTCGTACAGGGGTTCGGTGGCCGCCTCGTGGCGCAGCAGCGGACCGATCGCCACCAGCGGCGTGCGCGGGAAGGCGGCGCGCAGGCGCCGCACCACATCGGCGAAGGCGGCGACGTCGTCGGTGTAGCCGGCCAGGATCAGGGCGAAGCCGGGCGGCGCGGCGTGCCGCAGGGCCTCGTCGGCGCTGCGCACGCGCAGGATCTCGTAGCCGAGTTCCGTGGCGACGCCGGCTACCGCGGGATCGGAGCCGGGGCGCCCGCAGACGAACAGCACGCGGCCGCGGGTGGCGATCGGGAAGTTCGTGCCGGCGGCGGGCGCTGTATCCATATGCTGTCCTTCAGTTTGCTCGTCCTTGCAATGTAGGATTTGTCCGACAGAATGTCAACCGTCGCCCGTGCGCTGCGCTTGCCGGCTTGGCGTTAGGATGGCGTCCCAGGAGGAGGAATCATGAGCGAGGCAAGCAATCAGCGGTACGAGAGCGAGACCTACGACGTGGGCGCCATCATGGGCGGCCTGTACGGGGACGGCATCATCGCCTGCAAGGGCGCGTTCACGAAGGAATGGGTGGCCGCGCTGAAGGAAGACATCGAGACCCTGTTCGCGGAAGCGCGCGCGCGGCCCGGCGGCGCCCTCGAACGCGGGCCGAACCGCTACTACGTCGAGGTGCACCCGGAGCGCGTGCGCGGCTTCGTCGACCTGGTCACGCATCCGTGGGTGAAGGCGGTCTGCCGCGCCGTGCTGGGCGACGGCTACAAGGTGGTGGAGGCGGGCTTCGACATCCCGTTTCCGGGCGCCATGCACCAGCCCTGGCACCGCGACTTCCCGGCGCCGGAAGCGACGCTGGTCGGCCGGCGCCTGAATTCGCTGGCCTTCAACCTCACGACCGTCGACGTGACCGAGGAAATCGGGCCGTTCGAGATCGCGCCCGGCACCCAGTGGGATGACCTGGCCGGAGGCGACCCGATGTTCCCGGCAAAGGAACTGTATCCGCGCTACGAGGCGCGGGCCCAGCGCAAGCTGCCGAAGGTGGGCGACATTTCGGCGCGCTCGGCGCTGACTATCCACCGCGGCACCGCCAACCGCTCGCAGCAGTCGCGGCCGGTGTTCGTGCTGGGCGTGGATGCGGCGGACGCGCGCAACGCCGAGAAGCACGATTTGCAGGTCACGCAGGCATATTGGGACGCGCTGCCGGAAGAGGTGCGCGCGCACCTGACCTGCCGCGTGGTGGCGTCGCTGGAAGACATTTATCAGGCCCACACCATCGAGGGCCTGCGGATGGGCTTGCCGGGCTAGGCGCCGCTGTCGTCCTTGCCGGCGTCCGGCTTGAGGGAATCGGCGAGGGCGTCGGAAGCGATGCCCGTGGGCGGCTGGCCGACGCGGCGGGTGGCATCGGACTGCTGGTCCAGGCTCACTTCTTCGGCCACCTCGAAGCGGCCGTCGGCCGTATTGTCGGCTGCACCCGCCGGCAGCAGGTCTTCCGACCGGCTGACTTCGCCGTTCTGGTCAGGGGTGACGCGCTGCTGGTTCTGCCGGCCCTGCTGCTTCTGGTCTTGCTGGTTCTGCTGGTTCGCCATCGTTTCCTCCTTCGCTCGTATCGGATCGTGGTCCGATTATGGCGCAGGGGGGACGGCGCGGGCGCACGCTACCCAGGCGTTCAGCCGCCGGATTTGCTGCGCGACGGCAGGTTCTTTTCCAGGATCGCCCAGATGATCAGGCCATAGGCCAGCAGCCGGATCAGGTAATGCAGGGGCGAATCCTCGGCATCCTGGTAGGTGAGGGCCGAGTACACCCGATGCGCGCCCTCGATGCCGAAGGACAGCGCGAAATACATGAAGAAGCGGTCGCGCGTGTTGCGCCAGAAACGCAGGAAGAACAGCGCGATCACGGTCGAGGCCATGGCGATGGCGCCGGTAAGCATATCGGTCACGGTTATTCCTTTTCGTAGATCAGGCCGTACAGCAGGAGCAGCATCGACACCAGGGCGGCGACCAGCCGGACCGGCAGCAGGTAGACGTCGGGGAAGACGATCTTGTCCAGTACCAGGAACAGGTTGTTCACGGTCATCGCCACGAACGACCAGCCGCTCCAGAACAGCAGCCGGTGACGGGTGCGCCGGTAGCTCGCCAGCAGCAGCCAGGCACAGGCCAGCGAGGTCAGGGCGCACAGTGTATAGATGGTAAACGCCACTTAGGAATCCTTTCGCCATTTGAAGGCGTCCGCGAATTGCTGCGCCTTGCGGTCCAGGGATGAATGGATGAGGTGCGTGACTTCGACCAGGTTGGTCGCGTACAGGTCGGCGAGGCGGTCGATGCGTTCGCGCAGGGCCTCGTCGCGCGGCCGGTAGCAATAAGCGTCGGCCGCGCCGTCGGACCGGGGCGCGGCCATGCCGGAGCGGCACAGCTCGGCCAGCAGACCTTCTGCGACCTTGTCCCGTACGTAGAGGCGGCGAGCGAGGCTGTCCGTGCTCCACGGGCGGTCCGGGTCGGCCCGCATCAGCAGCAGGGCTTCCAGGTACGGCACCGATGGGATATTGGTCAGCACGAAGCGCCGCAGATCCTCGGGAATGGAGAGGTTATCCATTGCCACTATATTTGCTCAAATGCACTTTAGCTTTTGGAAAGAGTAGGATTCTATAACATTCCGATTGGAAACGTGCTTTTCAACGGTGCGCAGTGTGGCGTTTGTGCCATGAGGGCACGCAAACCTCCGTCAGCTACAATGTCGGGACGATTGATTTTTCTATATGCCATGCTCCACAAGTTGTTCGTTCCCATTGTTTTATTGTCCAGTCTGCTGTCGCTTGCCGGCTGCGACCGGCGTCCCGTGGATGCGTCCCGTCCGAACGCCTCGACCGCCGCGCATGGCGACGCCGGTCGGGGCCGCGAATCCTGCGCCGACCATTACCTGGATGGGCGCGCCCCGCAGATCCAAAATCCCAAGCTCGCCCCGCAGACCCGGGAACTGTGCTTCGGCGTGTTCAGCGTGATGCACTCGGGTGTGACCCGTACGCCGCTGTGGTCGGCCGAGCACCTGGAAGCGCAGGAAGTGGAGTCGGCCCAGCAGCTGACGCGCGAGAATTCCTTCCATGCCGAGCAGCGCCTGCCGGCGGGGCAGCGCGCCGAACTGGCCGACTACGCGCGCAGCGGCTTCGACCGCGGCCACATGGCGCCGAACGGCGACATGCCCGACCGCGACAGCCAGCGCGACAGCTTCAGCCTGGCCAACATCGTGCCGCAGGACGGCGAGAACAACCGCCACCTGTGGGCCGGGATCGAGGGGGTGGTGCGCAAGATGGCCAAGAAGGAAGGCGACCTGTACGTGGTGACCGGGCCGGCCTTCCTCGGCAGCAATCTGCAGAAGGTCGGCAATGTGCTGGTGCCGACCCACCTGTACAAACTGGTATACAGTCCGCGCCAGAAAGCCGGCGCCGCCTGGTTCGTCGAGAACAAGGCCGACGCCAAGCCGAACGTGATCCCGATCCCGGAGCTCGAACGCATCATCGGCATCAACCTGCTGCCCGCCCTCAGCGAGGAAGAAAAGGAGCACATGCTGCGCCTGCCGAACATCCGCCAGAACAATGGCGACAGGAGGAATCCATCATGAGCAAGAAAGAGGACAACCCGGCCTTCGTGCCCTACGCGAACGAAGCCGACGTGATCGAAGTCGGCCGCCTGATGCTGGAAAACCGTCTCGACCGCATCACCATCTCCGGCGACGTCGACCTCACCGCCGACAAGCGCGGCCTGGAAGCGGCGCGCCGCCTGCACGCGCTGCTCGGCCAGGTCGTCGCCAACCTCGAAAGCAGGCCCCTTCCGGACCAGTTGCCGCCGCCCCAGGTGGAGACGGTCGACAATCCGTTCGCTTGATCCTTCCCCCTAGTTTGTAGAGAGTCAATGGTGCGCGGGCTCAGTCGACTTTTGGAGTAACCTCGTTTGCTCTAACGTCGTGTTCTCGGGAGATGGACTGTGCCAATTGACCATATGCAACCAAACGGACCGGAGTCGCTGAAGGTACCGGTGGTCCGCGAGGAAGTGGAGGTCGAAAAGCAGGTCGTCGACACGGGGCGCGGCGTGCGCATCCACAAGACTGTCGCCGAGCATCCCTGCCATATCGACGAACGCCTGTTGCGCGATGATGTCGAGGTCAGCCACGTACCGGTGGACCGCATCGTCCCGCTCGACGCGGCGCCCGCCACGCGCTACGAAGGCGATACCTTGGTGGTGCCGATCCTCGAAGAGGTGCTCGTGGTCGAACGCCGCGTGCGCATCAAGGAGGAGCTTCGCATCACCCGGACACGGCGCGAGGAGCGCCACGCGGAAACCGTCATGCTCAAGTCCGAGCAGGTCAGCGTGGAGCACTTCGACGAGGCCGGCGACCGCCCACCAGAGTGAACTCTCAATCGGAGGAACTACCATGCAACATACCTTAGTAGCGGTTTTCGACAACCGTAGCGACGCCCAGAATGCGATGGACGAACTGCTGGCCTCGGGCTTCACCCGCACCGACGTCAACGTCTCCAGCGCCGACCCGACCGGGCAGACCAACAGCGTGACCGGCACCACCACCCACACCAGCGAAGTTCACGAAGGCATCGGCGCCCAGATCAAGCACTTCTTCACCGGCCTGTTCGGCTCGGACAACGACGAACACGTGTCCCGCTATTCGGACGTCGTCAGCCGCGGCCACCACGTGCTGACCCTGGTTACCCAGACCGAGCCGGAAGTCGAACGCGCCGCCGACATCATCGAGCGCTTCGGTCCGGTCGACCTGGACGAGCGCCACGACCTGACGGGTTCGGCCAGCTCGCTCGACCCGGCCATGCTGGCGGCCGGCGCGGCCGGCGGCAGCGGCATCCAGCGCGATGCCTCGATGTCCTCGCAATCGGAGTACCGCGAGCCGTCCTACGGCGCCGGTTCGCTGAGCGGCGAAACGGGCCAGCGCAACTCCTTCGCCACCCAGGACCTGAATGATCCGGTACCGAAGGGCCAGACCTACCAGGAACCGATGGGCGGCTCGATGCGCGCCGGCGACTCGCTGCAGGCGGGGGGCTCGATGGACAGTAATATCGCCGGCAACACCCTCGACACCTCGACCGGCTCGACGCTGCAGGGCACGTCGTCGCTGCAGGGGTCGAGCGACGCCTCGCTGGGCGGCACCATCCAGACCGGCTCGATGCAGCGCGACATGGGCGAACAGCTCAACGATCAGCGCAGCGCCGCGATTCCGGTCGTGCAGGAAGACGTCAAGATCGGCAAGCGCGAAGTGCAGCGCGGCGGCGTGCGCGTGTTCTCGCGCGTGGTCGAAACCCCGGTCAACGAGACCGTCAACCTGCGCGAAGAACACGTGAACGTGGAACGCCGCCCGGTCGACCAGCCGATTTCCAGCGCCGACTCCAGCCTCTTCAAGGAACAGACGATCGAGATGCGCGAAAGGGCCGAGGAAGCCGTGGTGCAGAAGACCGCGCGCGTGGTGGAGGAAGTCCGGGTGGGCAAGGAAACCACCCAGCGCCAGGAAAACATCCACGACACCGTGCGCCACACCGAGGTGCAGGTCGAGAAACTGGGCGCCCAGGACGACGACAGCTATTTCCGCAACGACTGGCAGACCAACTATTCCAGCCTGGGCGGCAGCTACGACGACTATGCGCCGGCCTACCGCTACGGCTCCGAAATGCGCCGTAACGAAAAATACCGCAACCGTGACTGGAACGACATCGAGTCCGACCTGCGCAGCGATTGGGAAACCCGCTACGGCAAGAGCGGCGCCTCGACCTGGGACAAGATGAAGGCGGCGGTCCGCCGTGGCTGGGACAAGATCACCCCGGACACCACCGACAACGACAGCTATTACCGCGGCCACTACAACAGCAACTTCGCCGGCTCGGGCGGCAGCTACGACGACTACGCGCCGGCCTACCGCTACGGCTCGGAAATGCGCAACAGCGACCAGTACCGCAACCGTGACTGGAACGACGTCGAATCCGACTTGCGCACCAACTGGGACCGCAAGAACGTCGGCCAGCCCTCGACCTGGGAGAAGACCAAGGCCGCCGTCCGCCACGGCTGGGACAAGATGACCCCGGACAGCGATTCGGACGATTCCTATTACCGCAATCACTGGACGAGCAACTACGGCAGCACGGGCGACACCTACAACGACTACGATCCTGCCTACCGCTACGGCACGCAGATGCGCAGCGACGCCCGTTACCAGGGTCGCAACTGGGACGACGTAGAATCCGACCTGCGCAGCGATTGGGATACCCGCTACAGCAAGAACGGTGTCTCGACCTGGGACAAGATGAAGGCGGCGGTTCGCCACGGCTGGGACAAGGTTGCTCACTGATCCGCTTGCAGCACCATGAAAACGCCGGCTGAGGCCGGCGTTTTTATTCGCGATTCCGCTATCTTCGCGCCGACGCTTCAGGAGACGCCCACGGCCGCGCCTGCCGGTCGTGCTGCTGGAACAGGTCGATCGCGGCAGCCATGCCCAGCGTCTGCGCCACTTCATCCAGGCCGCCCAACAGTGCTTCGCGCTGGGCGGCGGGCATCTCGAAGGCGATCGTCCCGGCCGATGCCGTCGACACGGTGCAGGCCCGCAGGTCGACGGCCACGGTCTCGCCTGCCGCCGCCGCGCCGGCAAGCAGCTCGACCTGCGCCCGGTCCAGCCTGATCGGCAAGATGCCGTTCTGCAGGCAATTGCAATAGAAAATATCCCCAAAGCTGGGCGCTATGATGCAGCCGATGCCGAACTCCTGGATCGCCCACACTGCCATCTCGCGCGAGCTGCCGCAGCCGAAATTCGCCCCGGCGAGCAGCACCTGCGCCGCGCGGTACGGTTCCTGGTTCAGGATGAATCCGGGCTCCTCGCTGCCGTCCGGGCGGTAGCGCAGCGCCTCGAACGCCCAGGCGGCGAACTCTCCGCGCTTGAGTCTGGCGATGCGTTCGATGCGCACGATGACGTCGGTGTCGATATTGTCTTCCATCAGGGGCGCGGCGTAGCCCTCGATCACGGTAAATGGTTTCATGCTCCGGCTCCGATGCTTGCAGGCTGCGCGATGGTGCCGGCAATGGCGCTGGCGGCGGCAATGGCCGGGCTGGCCAGGTGGGTCATCGCGCCCGGTCCCTGGCGCCCGACGAAGTTGCGGTTCGAGGTCGATACGCAGCGCTGCCCCGCCGCCACCAGGTCGCCGTTGGCGCCCACGCACATCGAGCAGCCCGGCTCGCGCCATTCGAAGCCGGCATCCAGGAACACCCGGTCGAGGCCCTGGTCCTCGGCCGCGCGCTTGACCGCCAGCGAGCCCGGCACGACCCAGCCCGTGACGCCGGCGGCGATGCGGCGTCCCTTGACGATGGCGGCCGCAGCCTGCAGATCGGACAGGCGGCTGTTCGCGCACGAGCCGATGAAGACGCGGTCGATCCGGATCTGGTCGATGCGCTGGCCCGGCTGCAGCCGCATGTAGTCGAGCGCCCCCTCGAGCTGGACGCAACGGACCGGGTCCTGCTCGAGCGCGGGATCGGGCACGCGCCCGTCGACCGCCACCACTTGTTCAGGGCTGGTCCCCCACGTCACCTGGGGCCGGATCGCACCCGCATCGATCTCGACCTCCCGGTCGAACACCGCATCGGGGCCCGAGCGCAGCCCTTCCCAAGCGGCGACGGCCGCCTCGAATCGTTCGCCGTGCGGCGCGTACTGGCGGCCGCGCAGGTAGTCGTAGGTCACCTGGTCGGGGGCGACCATGCCGAACTTGGCGCCAAGTTCGATCGACAGGTTACAGATCGTCATGCGCGCTTCCATGTCCAGCGCCCGGATCGCCGCGCCTGCAAATTCGACCGCATGGCCGGTGCCGGCCGCGGCCCCGAGCATGCCGATCGCATGCAGGACCATGTCCTTGGCCGTGACGCCGGCGCGGATGGCGCCCTTGAAACTGATGCGCATGGTCTTCGGGCGGCGCTGGCGGATGGTCTGGCTGGCCAGTACGTGCACCAGCTCGGACGAACCGATGCCCCAGGCGATGGCGCCGAATGCGCCATGGGTGCAGGTATGGCTGTCGCCGCACACGATGGTCAGGCCGGGCAGGGTCAGGCCCAGTTCCGGGCCGATCACGTGCACGATGCCCTGGCGCCCATCGTCGATGTCGAAGCGGGCGATGCGCAGGCGCGAGGTCTGCTCGCGCAGCGTATCGACCATGGCGCTGCTCCATGCTTCGTCGCCGCCGGTGCGCCCCGGGCGGGTCGAGATCACGTGGTCGGGCGTGGCGAAGCTCAGCTCCGGGTTGCGCAGGGCAAGGCCACGCCGTTCCAGCTGGGCGATCGCCGCCGATCCGGTCAGTTCGTGCATCAGGTGGCGGTCCACATGCAGCAGGCTTACGGCGCCGGGCAGCTCCGCCACCTGGTGCATGTCCCACACCTTGTCGAATAAGGTATCTGGCATTCTTGGTTTCCTGGTTCAGGCGCCGCGGCGCAGGTGGCGGTCCCAGCGCAGCAGGCACAGGCTCACACTGGTGGCGAAAAGGAAGAGCATCACGGCCAGCGCCATGATGGTGGGCGCGTCGTTACGCTCGATGGCGCGCATCAGCAAATGGCCGATGCCGCGCTGCGATGCGAACATTTCGCCCAGCAGGGTGCCGAGCAGGGTCAGCGAAAAGCCGATGCGCAGCCCGGCCACGATTTCCGGAATGGCGGCCGGGATCAGCACATGCAGCGCGCCTTGCACCGCGCTCAGGCGATGGGTCCGGATCGAACGCATGTACACCGGACGGATGTTGCGCACCGCGGTCATGGTGAAGATCGTCACCGGGATGATGCCGTGCAGCGCACCGAACGCGGTCTTGGCCGAGATGCCGAGGCCGAATACCAGCAGCACGATCGGGTAGAGAGCGATTTTCGGGATCGAATAGAGCGCGATCAGGAGCGGCTCGAACACGTCGCCGGCCAGCCGGCGCGAGCCGAGCAGCACGCCGAGCACGGTGCCGCCGACCAGCGAAATGCACAGGGCGGTGCCGAAGGCCTTGGCGGTCTCGAGCAGGTGGCCACCGAATTCCGGGTCGCTCGCTTCCCTCACGATCTGCTGCAGCGTGCGCAGCGGATCGGCCAGCACGGCCGCGCCAAGGGCCCAGCTCGCGACCTGCCAGCAGGCCAGCAGGACGGCCACCAGCAGCAGGCCGTCGGTCCAGCGCGGTGCGCCCGCCGCCATGTGCATCTTCGTTTGCAGCCGGGTTTGGGAAGTCATGCCAGCTCCTTGAGCACGCGGCGCTGGTACAGGCGCTGTTCGGCGCTGTGCAGCAGCAGGTTGATGGAGCCGACGAACAGCAGCAGGAGCAGCATCAGTCCGTACATGGTCGGGTTGTCGAAATTGTTGTAGGCGTAGGCGATCTGGTAGCCGAACCCGGCCCCGGAGAGCACGAATTCGCCGCCGATCACGGCGATGAACGAATACACGATCGCCAGCTTGATCCCGGTGAACACGAAGGGCAGGCTGGCCGGCAACGTGATCAGGCGCACTTCGTCGGCGCGGCCCATGCGCAGCATGCGCGCGGTACGCAGCATCACCTTGGGCACGCGCTCCAGCCCGTTCAGCGTGTTGATCGCCATCGCCACCACCGCGAACAGGAAGCCCAGCGCCACCAGCGGCCAGCGGTTCAGCCCGAACAGCACGATCAGCACCGGGTAGAGCACGAAGATCGGCACCGCGTAATACGACAGCAGCAGCGGGTCGAGCACGCGCCGCAGCCTTGGCAGCTTGAACAGGAGTACGCCGAACAGGAAGCCGAACACCACCGCCAGCAGCACCGCGCCGCCGGCCGTGTACAGGGAAAGCAGGATATCGGCCTTGTAGGTGCCGGACAGCAGGATGGTCCAGGCGCTGGCCGCCATGCTCGACGGCGCGATGAACGAGACCGGATCGATCCAGCCGAGCCGGCTGGCCGCTTCGAGCAGCAGCACCGCGCAGGCCACGACGGCGCTACGCAGCAGCGGCACCCGGTAGCGGTACAGGGCCAAGGCCAGGCCGCCGCGTGGCGCCGGCGCCGGCCGGGCAAGCGTGACCGTGCTCATGGCTTTGCTCCGAGCGCCTTGATCGATTCGGCGCGCAGCATGCCCCAGATCTGCGCCTGCAGCGCGCCGTAGCGCGGGTCGAGCGCGGTCCGGGCGTCGCGTTCGCGGCTCCAGCCGGTGTCCACGATCTCGATGAAGGTGCCCGGGCGCGAAGACATCACGCCGATGCGATCCGACAGCAGCACCGCTTCGTCGATCGAGTGCGTGATCAGCATCACGGTGGAACCGGTATCGCGCCACAGCTTCAGCATTTCCTCGCCCATCAGCAGGCGCGTTTGCTGGTCGAGTGCGCCGAACGGCTCGTCGAGCAGCATCAGGCGCGGCCGCATCACCATCGCGCGCGCGATGCACACGCGCTGGCGCATGCCGCCCGAAAGCTGCGACGGATAGGATGTGGCGAAGCCGGCCAGGCCCATGAAGGCGAGCGCGTGGTCGACCCGTTCCTTGATCTCGCTTTCCGGCAGGCCGGCGCGGCGGGCGCCGAACGCGGCGTTGTCGTGCACCGAGAGCCAGGGGAAACTGGCGTCTTCCTGGAACACCACGGCGATCCCGTCGGGCACCTCGCCGGCCACCGGATTGCCTTCGAAATGGACGCTGCCGCCGGAGGGCGCGCACAGCCCGGCGATCAGGTCGAGCAGGGTCGATTTACCGCAGCCCGACGGGCCCACCACCGAGAAGAATTCGCCTTCGCGCAGCTCGAACGAGACCGGACCGAGCGCGTGGAAAGGGCGGCCGGTGTCGCGCGCCGCGAATACCCGGGTGGCGTCCTTGACGGCGACGTGGGCCCTGGCGGGCGCACCCGCCGGGGTGCGCTCGGCTGGGAACGGGATCATGTGGGCGGTCCTCATTTGCGCTGGTCGGCCGGCAGCTGACTCTCATCGACGATCTTGTTCCAGTCGAAAGGGCCGGGCTCGACGGCCTTCACCAGGGTCAGGCCGGCCAGCATGGTGTTCATCCCCTCGTAGTCCAGCTTGCCGGTGCTCCAGTACGTGCCCTTGGCGGCGAGGATCTCATTGATCGCGGCCTTGGCGACGTCGGCCGGCATCTTGTAGTGCTTGGCCATGATCTCGCCCGCTTCGGCCGGGTTCTTCTGGATGAACTCCACGCCCTTGCGGCGCGCGGCGATGATCGCCTTGATGATGCCCGGATTCTTCTTCAGGTAATCGGTGCGGACCACCCCCACGGTCTGGGTGGCGCTCGGCACCAGGTCGGTCGAGCGGATCACCATTTTCAGGCTGGCCTTTTCGCGGCTGTACATCGGCTCGGTCGCGTAGATGACGTCGAGGCCGCCTTCGCGCAGTGCGGTCAGGGCCGCCGCCGAACTGCCGGCCGCCTTGCGCTGCACGTCGTTCAGGATGCCGGCCTTGCTGAGCGCGATGGTGGACACCATGTCGGTCACCGATTTCGGGCTGCTGTAGCCGAGCTTCTTGCCTTTCAGGTCGTTGATCGACGCGAGCGGCGAGCCGGCCTTGGCCACCCAGTAGATGTCCGCCAGGCTGAGCACCCCGCCGTGGACGATGGTCAGGTCGACCCCTTGCTTGACCGCGGCGATCGCGGCCGGCAGCGCCACTTCGCCGTAGGGAATTTCAGACGCCATGGCGTTGCGCACCGTGGTGCCGCCGCCCTGGGAAGTAATGAAGCCGGTGACGTCGACGCCGGCTTCCTTGAAGTAACCCTTTTCCAGGGCCACCGCGAACGGCGCCCCGTACATGCCGTCGGCCCAGTGGGTAACGGTGAGGTTGACCGCCGACGCGGTGGCGCTGGCGAAGGCGAGGGCGAGCAGCAGGCCGGCTGCGGCGGGTTTGAAGGTGCGGACGAGTTTCATTGTTTTGTCTCCTGTTAAAAGAATTGACTACTGGCCTTGTGCACCCGGGAGCGCCGGCCATTGTTATTGTCGTGACAAAGCTTGCCCTGTGGCTCGTGGTTCAGCCTCCTTTCGCGTGCGCGGCGGCCTGGCGCCGTTCGCGCTGGCGGCGCAGCCAGCGGCTGGCGCCGCCGCCGAGCGAGCGTTGCAGCCTGGTTTCGGCGAATTCGACGGCGGCCAGCAGCCCGTCCAGGTCGATTCCGGTGGAATATCCGCTGGCTTCGGCCATCAGGACCAGGTCTTCGGTTGCGAGGTTGCCGGCGGCGCCGGGCGCGAACGGGCAGCCGCCGATGCCGCCGGCGCTCGCATCGAAGCGGCGCACCCCCGCTTCGAGCGCAGCCCAGGCGTTGGCAAGGGCCATACCGCGTGTATCGTGCAGGTGGATTGCCAATTGCGCAAGTGGAACGACTTCGGCGAGCGCGTCGATACGCTCGCGGACGGCGGCCGGCGCCGCCGCGCCGATGGTGTCGGCGACGACGATTTCCTGGGCGCCCGCGGCCAGCATCGCCGCCGCCAGTTCCCGCAGCCGCGGCAGCGGAGTCACGCCCTCGAACGGGCACTCGAAGGCCACCGCCAGGTAAGCGCGGGTGGCCAGGCCCAGGCTGCGCGCCTGGCGCAGCGTATCGGCGCTGGCGGCCGTCGCCTGTTCCAGGCTCATGTTGATGTTCTTCAGGTTCATGGTGTCGGTGATCGACAGCACGACCGCGATTTCGCGGGCGCCGGCGGCCACCGCGCGTTCCAGTCCCTTCAAGTTCGGCACCAGCACCGACGCGCGCAGGGACGGCTGGGCGGCGGCGAGCTGCTGCAGCAGTTCGGCGGCGTCCGCCATTTGCGGCACTGCCTTGGGCGACACGAAGCTGCTTGCCTCGACGCTGGCCACGCCGGCGCCGGCGAGCAGGCCGATCAGCTGGAGCTTGTCCGCGGTCGACAGGTGCACTGGCTGGTTCTGCAAACCGTCGCGCGGGGCGACGTCGGTGATGAAGATGGGTTCCATGGCCGGGCTCCGTTCAGGCGATCGCGCCGCTGCGCTGGAGTTGGTCGATGGTCGCATCGGAATAGCCGAGCACGGTGCCGAGCACCGCCTGCGTGTGCTCGCCCAGCTGCGGCGGACGGGTGAAGGCGGCCGGCGCAGCGGCGGAGAGCTTGACCGGGTTGCCGGGCATGCGGACTTTTTTTCCGGACGCCAGCGTGACTTCGACCACCATGTCGCGTGCCTGCACCTGGACGTCGTTCAGCGCCTGCTCGAAATTGTTGACGGGTCCGCAGGGAATCCGCGCAGCGCGCAGCTTGTCGAGCCAGAACGCGGTCGATTCCCGCTTCATCGCCGCGTTGATCACGGCCTCGATCCGGTCCTTGGCCGCGAACCGCACCGGCTGCTGCATGTATTCGGGCTTGCGCAGCTCCGGCAGGTCCATGGTCTCGACGAAGCGTCCGAAAAACGCGTCCCCGATGCAGGCCACGATCACATGGCCGTCGCTGGTGGCAAAGCTGTTGTAGGGGACATGCACGAAATGGCCGTTACCGATCGCGCCCGGGACGATGCCGGACATCAGGTGCATCGTCGCCATGTAGTTGAGCATCGAGATCTGGGCATCGAGCATCGACACATCCACATGCTGGCCACGGCCGCTCTGTTCGCGTTCAGCGAGCGCGGCCAGCACGCCCATGGTGCCGAACATGCCGCCGCCCAGGTCGCCGATCGGGATGCCGCTGCGCATGGGGCCGCCGTCGGGCGTGCCGGTAATCGACATGCCGCCCCCCATCGCCTGCACCACCTGGTCGAATGCCGGCCGATGGGTTTCCGGACCGGTCTGGCCAAATCCGGTGACCGAGCAGGTAATGATGCGTGGGTTGATCTGCGACAGTGCGGCATGGTCGATGCCGAGCCGTTCGGTGACGCCGACGCTGAAGTTGTCGTACACGACGTCGGCCTTGCGCACCAGGTCGAAGAACACCGCCTTGCCGGCGTCCGACTTCAGGTCGACGCAGACGCTTTCCTTGTTGCGGTTCAGGGTCAGGTAGTAGGCGCCCATGCCATCGGTCGAATAATCGGGATCTTTCTCGAGCAGGCGCCGGGTGCCTTCGCCGGTCACCGGCGGTTCGACCTTGATGGTGCGCGCGCCCAGGTCGGCCAGCAGCATGGTGCCGTAGGGCCCGGACAGCATGTGGGTGAGATCTAAAACAGTGATGTGTTCGAGTGCCATGGTCGTCTCTGTCGTTGTTGTGGTCTTCACCCTTGCATGGAATGTGCCAAGTCATGCCGGCTGGGCCAAGTCGCTGATTTTTATGGGAAGATTATTTTTATGGTGGCGGACACACGTTTCATGAAACAATGCTGAGACAGCCATAGCGTCGCATTGACACGAGACCCGCATGCCCGACCAAGCCGCCGTCCCCGCCGTCCGCCCGCGCATTTGTTTTCTCGGGTACCGCCACGTCGCCCAGCTGGCCGCCCCGGTGTTTGCCGAGTACAGCCAGCGGGCCGAGATCGAAGTGGTCGAGGCCGCGTTCGACCCGGCGCTGTCGATTGCGCGCGAGCGCATCAAGAGCGGTGCGGTGGACGTATTCATGAGCGCCGGCGCGAACGGTGCCATTTTGCGCAAGAACCTGGCCGCACCGGTGGCGATCATCCAGCTCGACGGATTTTCGCTGCTGCAGGCGCTGCTCAGGGCGCGCGCCATCTCGGACCGGGTCGGGGTGGTCATGTATGGCCGCACGATTCCTGAACTCGACGACATCAAGGTCCTGCTCAAGCTCGAGGTGGTGCAGTACGCCTACGAGACCACCGACGAGGCGCGCCGCTGCTGCGCGCGCCTGAAGGAGGATGGTTTCGATGTGATCGTCGGCTCCAGCGTGGTGGTCGAAATTGCCGAAGGGCAGGGCGTGCGCGGCTTGCTGGCCTACTCGCTCGCCGGCGTGCGGCGCGGGCTGGATGACGCCATCGAACTGGCGCGGGTGAGCCGGCTCGAGTCCGGCCGCTACCAGCAGCTCAACGGCGTGCTCGGCAACCTGCAGGATGCGGTGCTGGCGGTGGACCGCCGGCACCGGGTGATCGCGATCAATCCGCGTATGCAGCAGTTGCTGAACAAGCCCGACATGCCGCTGCTGGGCAAGCGCCTTGACGAGATCGAGCCGGAACTATCGCTCGAGCACACGATGGAGCACGGCGCCGAGGAGCGCGCGGTGGTACTGCGCTTTGCGCGCCGCGACTGGATCGCCAACCGCACCCCAATCCGGGAATACGGCGAGCTGGTGGGTGCTGCGCTGACCCTGTACGACGCCCAGGTGATCGCCGAGGCCGACACCAGCCTGCGCATCCAGCAACGCAAGCGCCAGGTTGCGGCCAGGTGGAATTTTGACGACCTGATCGGAGACAGCGCAAGCTTCCTGCGCGCCGTGAATACCGCGCGGCGCTTCGCCCGCACCGACCTGACGGTGCTGATTGCCGGCGAAAGCGGCTCCGGCAAGGAGCTGTTCGCGCAGGCGATCCATAACGCCAGCACGCGGGCGGGGCAGCCTTTCGTCGCGCTCAATTGCGCGGCCTTTCCGGAGGCCTTGCTCGAAAGCGAACTGTTCGGCCATGAAGAGGGCGCCTTCACCGGCGCGCGGCGCGGCGGCAAGCGCGGCCTGTTCGAGACGGCCCACACCGGCACCCTGTTCCTCGATGAAATCGGCGACATGCCCTTGTCGCTGCAAACGCGTCTCCTGCGCGTGCTGCAGGAGCGTGAAATCGTGCGGGTCGGCGGGGTGACGGCGATTCCGGTCGATGTGCGGGTGATCGCCGCCACCCACCAGCCGCTCGAGGAAATGATCGCCGCGCGCCGCTTCCGGCAGGACTTGTACTACCGGATCAATACGCTGCGCCTGGCCTTGCCTGCGTTGCGCGAGCGCCGCGGCGACATCGCGCCGCTTGCGAAAACCCTGGTCGCGCGCTCGCTGGCCCGGCTCGGCTGCAAATGGGATGCGACGGCGGCGCTCGAACCGCTGCAGCCGGCGCTGGCGGCCTACGCCTGGCCGGGCAATGTGCGCGAACTGGAAAACATCGCCGACCGGATCGCGGTGCATCTACTCCAGTTCGACGAGGCCGACCGCATCGATTACGACGGCTTGCGCGACGATTGCCCGGAGCTGTTCCTGGCGACGGACGGCGCCCCGGGGCGCGAGGACGGCGACATGAAGGCGCGCCTGACACGGGAACTGGCGCGGTGCAATGGCAACCGCGCGCTGGCGGCGCAGCGGCTCGGCATCAGCCGCTCGACCTTGTGGCGTTGGCTGAAGGAGGCGCAAATCCAGTGAAGGGACGGTTTTCCGGCGCCGGTTTCGGCCGCTCAGCCCGGCTCCGACAGCGGCAGGCTGATGCGGTTGCGGCCCATGTGCTTGGCGCGGTAGAGGGCGGCGTCGGCGGTCGCCACCAGCTCGGAGGCGCTGGTGTCGGGCGACGGCAGCGCCGTGGCCGCACCGATCGAGACGGTCACATGCTCGCCGAGCGCGAGCCGGTTCGGCACCCGCAGCTGCTCGACCCGGGTGCGAATGCGCTCGGCCACGCTGGCCGCCCCCTTCAGCGACTGGTTCGGCAGGATCACGGCAAACTCCTCGCCGCCATAGCGCGCCACCAGGTCGTTGGCGCGCATCTCGCTGGACACGGCAGTGGCGATGCGTTTCAGGCATTCGTCGCCGCCGATATGGCCGTTGGCATCGTTGTACGCTTTGAAATTGTCGACGTCGACCATCAGCAGCGACAGCGGCTGGCGCTGGCGCAGGGCGCGAGCCCATTCAGCGTTCAGCGTGTCGTCGAAGCAGCGGCGGTTCGCCAACCCGGTCAGGCCGTCGCGCGTGGCCAGCTGTTCGAGGGCGATCTGGGCCATTTTTTCGTCGGTCATGTCGCGCAGCGTCTCGATCACGGCGGTGAGCCGGCCGCGCTCGTCGTAGATCGGGCTGGCATCCAGCGCCAGGTAGCGGCGCTGGCCCACGCGCGGCATGTCGAACCAGCTTTCCGTCGACAGGTGGCCGGGCTGGCCGGCGGATCTGCCCGATGATGGGCGCGGATGGATACTCGGGATCTCGCCGCCGCGCTCCTGGATGAGCAGGTCGGCCAGGGTGGGTTGCGGCTCGTCGTAAAAGCTGCGCCAGTGCTCGCGCGTGCCGACCACTTCGGCGGCGGTCATGCCGGTCAGGCGTTCGCAGGCGCGGTTCCAGATCATGACGCGGCAACTGGTGTCGAGCACGAACACCGGGATCGCCAGCATCTCCATGAGCTGATGCGCGAACGCACGGTCACCGTGCGCGCTGGCTGGTTCCAGAAACCGCTGGATCGTTGTCGTGCCTGTCATGTGCCGTCCTTGCTCTCTCCGTTGGGCAATCAGTTGATTGCTGACAAGAGCCAATTGTGCGGCACAGCACTTCGCGCCTTATTGATTTAAGTCAAGAAAGTTTCTGCGGAGGAATTTTCTGAAAAAAAGCCGCTCAGGCGGCCGGGCGAGGATTTATCCCGGTTCGGCGGCGCGCGACTCGCCACGCAGGCTGTTGCCGAGACGGTCCAGACGGGAGCGCAGCAGGTCGAAGCGATTGCGTGTCGCCGGGTCGGCGCCGCAGCGCTGCTGAATTTGCGTCAACTCAGCCTGGATGATCACCAACTGGCCAGCCGGATCGCCGCTGCAGTCGCCGACGGCGCGTGCCGCCATGCGGGCCAGCAGCAGGTCGGCTTCGGCCAGCGCCTGGTCAACCTGGCTGCGCGCCGACTGTTCGCGGCACAGGGCGGCTTCCATGCCGGCGAGACGGTCTTCGCTGCGCATGCGCCGGAACAGCGTCAGGAACAGGACGCCCATGCCCAGCAGCAGCAGGGCCGCCGTGCCAAGGCGGCCCGGCAGCAGCGCCATGCCGGTGTCGGCGCCAAGGCCCCAGAGTCCGGCCAGCAACAGGGCGGCGGTCAAGGCGAGCAAAGCTTGGTGCATCGTGGTTTTCATGGTCCGCCTCCTAAAGGTCGTAGGAACTTTCCGCTACGAAAAGGTACATCTTTCCGAGCGGATAGTTTTTGCCAGAGGTCAACATTGATGTGCCTGGGCCGGCGCCGGGGTAAATACGGGGAGGTCTTCTGCAGGTCCACCCCTGCAAGGTATAATGGAAGGTTGACGAGAGGCTTAACCGGACTTTTACCGTGACTTACAGCATCAAAGAGATTTTCTATACCCTGCAGGGCGAAGGCGCGCACGCCGGCCGTCCGGCGGTGTTCTGCCGGTTTTCCGGCTGCAACCTGTGGACCGGACGCGAGAGCGACCGCGCCAGCGCCGTGTGCCAGTTCTGCGATACCGATTTCGTCGGCACCGATGGCGAGCGCGGCGGCAAGTTCAAGGATCCGGCCGCCTTGGCCGCCGAGATCGACGGCCTGTGGCCGGCCACCCACGCGGCCAGCAAGTATGTCGTCTTCACCGGGGGCGAGCCGCTGCTGCAGCTGGACAAGCCGCTGATCGACGCCATGCACGCGCGCGGCTTCACCATCGCGATCGAGACCAACGGCACCCTGCCCGTGCCGGAAGGCGTCGACTGGATCTGCGTCAGCCCGAAGATGGGTTCGAAGCTGGTCGTGGGAAAGGGGAACGAGATCAAGGTCGTGATCCCGCAGCTCGGCCAGGACCTGGCCGCCTACGAAGGTCTCGACTTCGACAATTTCTACGTCCAGCCGATGGACGGTCCGCTGGCGGCCCGGAACACCCGCCTGGCGATCGAGACCTGCCGCAGCAATCCGAAGTGGAAGCTGAGCATCCAGACCCACAAACTCCTCCAAATTCCCTGAGCCTGACTGGCCTATTTATGCTGACCATTACCCGCAAGCTGGAATTCGATGCCGGCCATCGCATTCCCGACCACAAGAGCCAGTGCCGCAACCTGCACGGCCACCGCTACACCCTCGAGATCACGCTGACCGGCGCCGTCATCGATTCGGAAGGCAATTCCGACAACGGCATGATCATGGACTTCTCGGACATCAAGGCGCTCGCCAAGGATCACCTGGTCGACGTCTGGGACCACGCCTTCCTGGTCTACGAGAAGGACGAGAAGGTACGCGACTTCCTGGACAGCCTGCCCGGCCACAAGACCGTCACCATCGACCGCATCCCGACCGTCGAGAACCTGGCGCAGGTTGCCTGGGGCATCCTGAAGGCGGCCTACACCGACCGTTTCGGCACCGGCCTGCGCCTGCAGAAGCTGGTGTTGCACGAAACCCCGAACTGCTGGGCCGAAATCACGGATGAGCGCGCCGATGCCTGATTCGCCCTTGCCCGAGCCGGCGTCCCTGGAGCGCGACGGCGACGCCGCCTACATGGCGCTGGCCCTGGTCGAGGCGCGCAAGGCCTGGGACGCCGGCGAGGTGCCGGTCGGCGCCGTGGTGGTCAAGGACGGCGAGGTGATCGCCGCCGGGTTCAACCAGCCGATCGGGCGCCACGACCCGACCGCGCACGCCGAGGTCAACGCCCTGCGCGCGGCCGCGGAAAAGCTCGGCAACTACCGCCTGCCGGGCTGCGAGCTGTACGTGACCCTGGAGCCCTGCGCCATGTGCTCGGGCGCGATGATGCATGCGCGCCTGGCGCGCGTGGTGTACGCCGCGACCGACCCGAAGACCGGGGTGTGCGGCTCGGTGCTCGACCTCTTTGCACGCGAGGAATTGAATCACCACACCGAGGTCGTCGGCGGGGTGCTGGCGGATGAGGCCGGCGCCATGCTGAGGGGTTTCTTCGCGGAGCGCCGCGCCGCACGCAAAGCCCTCCCGTAACGCCCCCGATTTGTCAAAAATGGTATGCTGGTTCCACGCCGTCTGCATAGCGGCGCGGAGACCCGCGTGGACCATCTGCCCATCATTCGCCATTCCTTGCGCTTTCGTTCGGCCCGCGGCCGATACCGATGGTGTCGCCGCCATGCCTAGCCTGAACGCCAACGGCATCCGCATCGCTTTCGACACCGCGGGCGATCCCAAGGCCGTGCCCTTGCTGCTGATCTCCGGCCTCGGCCTGCAGCTGACCGCCTGGCCGGACGAGTTCGTCGAAGGACTGGTCGAGCTCGGCTTTTACGTGATCCGTTACGATAATCGCGACGTCGGCCTGTCCACCAAGTTCGAGCATGCCGGCACCCCGAGCTTGGGCCTGGCCTGGCTGAAATCGCTGGTGCGCTGGCCGATCCGCCCGCCGTACACGCTGGAAGACATGGCCGACGACGCGGTCGGCGTGCTGTCCGCCCTCGGCGTGGCACGCGCCCATGTGGTCGGCGTCTCGATGGGCGGCATGATCGCGCAGCTGATGGCCGCGAAGTACCCCACGCGCGTGCTGAGCCTGGCGTCCATCATGTCCAGCAGCGGCCGCCGCGGCCTGCCCGGACCGGCGCCCGCCGTCAAGCGCGTGATGATGCGCCGCCCCGCGGGCGACGTCGATGCGGCGATCGAGCACGGCGTGCACCTGCTGCAGGCGATTGCCAGCCCGACCTATCCAACCCCGGAAAAGCAGCTGCGCCGCCGGGTGGCGCGGGCGCTGCGCCGCAACTGCTGCCCCGGCGGAGTGGTGCGCCAGATCCTGGCCGTGGCCGCCAGCGGCGACCGCACGCCGCAGCTGCGCACCATTGCCGCCCCGACCCTGGTGATCCACGGCGCGGCCGACCCGATGGTGCCGCTCGCCTGCGGCGTCGACACCGCGCAGGCGATCCCGAACGCCCGCCTCGAAGTGATCGAAGGCATGGGCCACGATTTGCCGACCCAGTTGCTGGAGAGGCTGCTTGCCTTGATCGACGCCCATACCCACGGTAAGATGACGCCCGACTCGACACCACGGCTCTTCGTCAAACAGTGATCACTCCAACAATAGTGCAGCGACTCGGCATTGCGCTGGTCGCGCCGGGCGGCTATGCGCCTGAACCGGAAGCGGTAAGGCGCGGCATCGCCCGCCTCGAATCCCAGGGCATCCTGGTCCACAACTACTATGAACACGACAAGCGCCACCTGCGCTTCGGCGGCACCGATGAGGACCGCCTGGCCCAGCTGAACGCGGCCGCCGCCGACCCGGACGTGCAGCTCGTGGTCGCCCTGCGCGGCCAGTACGGCATGACCCGGCTGCTGCCGCACATCGATTTCGACCGTATGGCGGACAGCGGCAAGATCTTCGTCGGCTATTCCGACATCACGGCCTTCCACATGGGGCTGTACGCGCGGCGCGCCGCCATCAGCTACGCCGGGCCGATGTTCGCCGGCGACTTCTGCGCGGCGGAGCCGGTCGATTTCACGCTGGACGATTTCTGGCGCTGCCTGGCCGGGCCGACCCACACGGTGCAAGGGCAGGGCGCCGGCAATCCTGCGCTGGACGTGCACGGCACGGTCTGGGGCGGCAACCTGGCGATGATCATGTCGCTGATGGGCACGCCGTACTTGCCGCGGGTCGATGGCGGCATCCTTTTCCTGGAAGATATCGCCGAGCATCCCTACCGGGTCGAGCGCATGCTGCTGCAACTGATGCAGGCCGGCGTGCTGGCGCGCCAGCGCGCGATCGTGCTGGGCGACTTTTCCGGCTACCGCCTGGCCCCGGCGGACAATGGCTATGACTTCGAGCAGATGCTGGCCTACCTGCGCGCGACCCTGCCGTGCCCGATAGTGACCGGCCTGGAGTTCGGCCACATTCCGCGCCGGGTCACGATTCCGTTCGGCGCGCAGGGCCGGCTGGTGTCGGATGAGGCCGGCTGGCGGCTGTCCATGTCCCACTACCCGACGGTCCGGCAAGGCTGACCCATCTACTTCCGGTGACAAAGCGTGACTTTTAAGCGCCGCGCTTACCGTAGACTGGGCGGTGAAAGGACCGCCCATGCCGATTCGCTTTGCCGCATTCCTCCTTCTGTGCCTCGGCTGGGCGCCTGCCCATGCCGGCGGACCGGGGCAGCTTCCCGCGCATGTTCCCAAGTATGCGCCCGTCAAAGAGCGGGTCTGCGCCGACTGCCCCATGCCCAAGCCCGGCATTCCGCTGCCGCGTCACGCGGTCGTGGTCGGATCGTGGGGCTTCTTCAGCTATGGCAACGACTACCAGGTCGTCGACCTCGACAGCGGCACCCTCGTGAAAGCTTTTGTGCCGAGCCCGGCCGTGCCGAAGCGGCGCGCCCCCAAGGCCCGCCACTACACCGTGATGCTGCCGAAGTCCGAATTACCGAGGCTGGTGGAGTTGGCGAACCGCATCTGGGCCGAACGCGCCGCCATCCGGACGCGCGATGCGGCCGACGTTTCCTGGGACCTGTGGCTGATCGACGGCCAGCAGGTGCGCCATGAATCCGGCGCCGGGCTGCCGGACGGCCTGGCCGCCGAGTGGCTGCGCCGCATCGACGAGCTGGCCGGCGCGCATGGCAAATAGCGGCGTCGAGGTGCTGCCGGCCGCACGGCGCAGTGGTAAAATGCACGGTTAAACGAAAACCATCGCAGGAAGGTAAGCCAGTGCTCAGTACAGCCAACATTACGATGCAGTTCGGCGCAAAGCCGCTGTTCGAGAATATTTCCGTCAAATTCGGCGACGGCAACCGCTACGGCCTGATCGGCGCGAACGGTTGCGGCAAGTCGACCTTCATGAAGATCCTCGGCGGCGACCTCGATCCGTCGGGCGGCAACGTCTCGCTCGACCCGGGCGAGCGCCTGGGCAAGCTGCGCCAGGACCAGTTCGCCTACGAAGACGTGCGCGTGCTGGACGTGGTCATGATGGGCCACACCGAGCTGTGGGACGCGATCGCCCAGCGCGACGCGATCTACGCGAACCCGGACGCGACCGACGACGACTACATGAAAGCCGCCGAGCTCGAAGGCAAGGTCGCCGAATACGACGGTTACTCGGCCGAAGCACGCGCCGGCGAACTGCTGCTGGGCCTGGGTATCGGCACCGACCTGCACCAGGGCGCGATGAGCGCCGTGGCGCCGGGCTGGAAACTGCGGGTGCTGCTGGCCCAGGCCCTGTTCTCGGATCCGGACATCCTGCTGCTGGACGAGCCGACCAACAACCTGGACATCCACACGATCAGCTGGCTGGCGGACATGCTAAACCAGCGCAACTCGACGATGATCATCATCTCGCACGATCGTCACTTCCTGAACTCGGTCTGCACCCACGTCGCCGACATGGACTATGGCACGCTGAAGGTCTACCCGGGCAACTACGACGACTACATGGAAGCGTCGACCCAGGCCCGCAACCAGCAGCTGGCGAACAACGCCAAGGCCAAGGAAAAAGTGGCCGAGCTGCAGGAGTTCGTGCGCCGTTTCTCGGCGAACAAGTCGAAAGCCCGCCAGGCGACCTCGCGCGCCAAGCAGATCGACAAGATCAAGATCGAGGAATTCAAGCCGTCCTCGCGCGCCTATCCGTTCGTGCGTTTCGAAGGCGAGAAGAAGCTGCACCGCCTGGCGGTCGAGACCGAAGGGCTGTCGAAGTCTTATGACCGCACGCTGTTCAAGAACTTCTCGATCATGATCGAAGCCGGCGAGCGCGTCGCCATCATCGGCGCCAACGGCGCCGGCAAGACCACGCTGCTGCGCTGCATCGGCGGACACTCCATTACCGGGCTGGACGCCGACACCGGCCGCATCAAGTGGGCCGAGAACGCGAATCCGGGCTATATGCCGCAGGATCCGACCGAGGAATTCGCCACCGACCTGAACCTGACCGACTGGATGGGCCAGTGGACCAAGGAAGGCGACGATGACCAGGCCGTGCGCTCGAGCCTGGGCCGCCTGCTGTTCGGCGGCGACGAAGTCAAGAAGTCGGTACGCGTGCTGTCCGGTGGCGAGAAGGGCCGCATGATGTACGGCAAGCTGATGCTGGGCCGCCATAATGTGCTGATGCTCGACGAACCGACCAACCACATGGACATGGAATCGATCGAGTCGCTGAACGTCGCGCTCGACAAGTACGCCGGCACCCTGATCTTCGTGTCGCATGACCGCGAGTTCGTGTCTTCGCTGGCAACCCGCATCCTCGAGGTGAAGGAAGACGCCGTCATCGACTTCCGCGGCAATTACGAGGATTACCTGAAGAGCCAGGGTCTCGAATAATGAACACCATCGCCCCGATCAAGACCTTCGAATACGACCGCCCGGTGGGCGGCGTGTGCTCGACCTCGGAAGCCTGGGCGCGCGTGCCGTCGCCCGTCGAGGCCGCCGAGCGGGAAGCGCTGAAAGAGCGTATCCGGCGCCTGTTAAGGGAAAAAGAGGCGGTGCTGGTGGCCCACTATTACGTGGATGCCGACCTGCAGGACCTGGCCGAGGAAACCGGCGGCTGCGTCTCGGACTCGCTCGAGATGGCGCGTTTCGGCCGTGACCACCCTGCCAAGACCCTGGTGGTCGCCGGCGTGCGCTTCATGGGCGAGACCGCGCAGATCCTGAGCCCCGAAAAGACCATCCTGATGCCGGACCTGGACGCAACCTGCTCGCTGGACCTGGGTTGCCCGGCCGACGAGTTCGCGGCCTTCTGCGACCAGCATCCCGACCGCACGGTCGTGGTCTACGCCAACACCAGTGCCGCCGTGAAGGCGCGCGCCGACTGGATGGTGACCTCGTCGATCGGCCTGGACATCGTCGACTACCTGCACAAGCAGGGCAAGAAGATCCTGTGGGCGCCGGACCGTCACCTGGGTTCCTATATCCAGAAGAAGACCGGCGCCGACATGCTGCTGTGGCAGGGATCCTGCCTGGTGCACGACGAGTTCAAGGGCATCGAACTGGACCTGCTGCGCGCCCAGTATCCGGACGCGAAGGTGCTGGTGCACCCCGAGTCCCCGAGCAACGTGGTCGAGCAGGCCGACGTGGTCGGCTCGACCACCCAGCTGATCGACGCCGCCCGCACGATGGATGCGACTACCTTCATCGTCGCCACCGACAACGGCATCCTGCACAAGATGCGCGCCGCCGCGCCGGGCAAGCACTTCATCGATGCCCCGACCGCGGGCAACAGCGCGACCTGCAAGAGCTGCGCCCACTGCCCGTGGATGGCGATGAACGGCCTGGTCAACCTGGCCGCCGTGCTGGAAGCCACCGATGGACGCAACGAGATCCACGTCGATCCGGAAACCGGCCGCCAGGCCAGGAAGGCCATCGACCGCATGCTCGATTTCGCCGCCGCGAAAAAGGCCAAGGCCCTGCCGACCGGTTCGCTGGAGCAGGAAAGCAAACTGTTTTCGGGGATCGGGCCGGCATGAGCAACTTGAAAAACCCCTTCGCCGAAGCCGGCGCCTTCGACGACAAGCTGCAGGCCGCCTTCGAGCAGAACCTGCTGGCCGCGCTGCTGGAAGACGTCGGCAGCGGTGACCTGACCGGCAAGCTGGTCCCGGAGGAGCCGCGCGCCAAGGCCCGCGTACTCGTGCGCGAACAGGCCGTGCTGTGCGGCGCGCCCTGGTTCGAAGGCATCATGCTGGCCGTCGACCAGGACATCGAGATCGACTGGAAGTATGCCGAAGGCGACCTGATGGCCGCCGACTCCATCGTCTGCACCATCGAAGGTTCGCCGCGTTCGCTGCTGACGGCCGAGCGCGCGGCGCTGAACTTCCTGCAGCTGCTGTCCGGCGTCGCGTCCGCTACGCGCACCTACGTGGACGTGATCGCCGGCACCCGCGCGAAAATCCTGGACACCCGCAAGACCCTGCCGGGCCTGCGCCTGGCGCAGAAGTACGCGGTGCGCGTGGGCGGCGGCGCGAACCAGCGGATGGCGCTGTACGACGGCATCCTGATCAAGGAAAACCACATTGCGGCGGCCGGCGGCATCACCCCGGCGCTGCAGGCGGCCAATGCGCTGAACGCGGGCGTGAGCATCCAGGTCGAGGTCGAAAACATGGCCGAACTGGAAGAAGCGCTGGCGGCCGGCGCCGTGTCGATCCTGCTGGACAACTTCGACCTCGACATGATGGTCGAGGCGGTACGCATCAACGAGGGCCGCGCGCTGCTCGAAGCGTCCGGCGGCATCAACATGCAGACCGTGCGCGCGATCGCCGAGACCGGCGTGGACCGGATCTCGGTCGGTAGCCTGACCAAGGATGTGAAGGCGACCGACTACTCGCTGCGCGTCATCGGCTGAGCGAGCCTTGAGCGCGACCCCGGCCATTCCGCATCCCTGTCCGGACGAGGCGGGCGAAGCGGTCACCATCCATCGCCCCAGCCAGCCGACGCCCTTGGCGAGCTGGGACGATGCGGCCGCAGCCGCCACGGTCATTCCCGGCGGCGCGATGCCGCCGCTGCTGAACGGACTTGCGCCGGCGCCGTGCGCGCTGGCCCTGCCTGCCGTCGAGGACGCCGTCCCGGAACCGGCATTCGTCCTGCCGCCTGGTTTCAAGGCCGCAGCGGGCGCGGTCGTGCTCGAGGATGACGGCCGGGTCTGGCTGGTATCGCCCACCAACGGCTTCGGCGGCTATGCGGCCACCTTTCCGAAAGGCCGGGTCGACCCCGGCGGCTCGCTGCAGCACACCGCCGTGCGTGAAGTCTTCGAAGAGTCCGGCCTGGCCGTGCGCCTCGAAGCCTTCCTGCTCGACGTGCGCCGCACCCAGACCTACACCCGCTACTACGTCGCGAAACGCATCGCCGGCTGTCCGTCGGCGATGGGCTGGGAAACCCAGGCGGTGCACCTGGTGCCGGCCGCCCGGCTGGGAGAAATCGCCATGCATCCGAACGATGCCGCGATCATCCGCGCCCTGAAGGAGTGGCTGGCCGCGCGCTGAGCCGGCTCAGACTCCGCTTTCGCCGGCCGCCGCCGTGGCCTCCGCCTGCGGGCTGCGCAAGTGCAGGTGCTCGCCGACCCGCGAAGCGATCGAATCGATGGCCGCCATCACCTGGTCCGGACGCGCGTAATGCGTCATGTGCCCGACACCGGACTGCAGTTGCAGCTCGCTGTCCGGAATCCGCTCGCTCAGGCGCTCGGAATTGTGGCTGAAGTCGACGATCAGATCCTTGGTGCCGGAGATGATCACGGCCGGCACCTTCAGCTCGGGGTAACGCTTGGCCAATGCCATCGCGGACGGGATCATCATGGCGGTTTCCGCGGCGGCGGCGCGCAGCTGCTTGGGCCGCAACATCATCCAGACGGGCAGCGCGCGGAAACGGACGTCGACCTCCATTGGCGCAAAAGCCCGTTTGGCAATAGGACGCCACAGCATGCGGCCGACCAGCGGCGACACCGTATAGCGCATCAGGTCGCCGACCAGGGGGATGGCCGGGCCGGAAGTCAGCACGTCGGCGCGCAAGCTCGGATAGTAATAGCCGGACAGCAGCACCAGGCCGCGCACGAAATCCGGCGCCTCCAGCGCCATCGAGAGCGCCACCAGCGTGCCCCAGGAGTGGCCCAGCACGATCGCGGAATCGACCTCCAGCTCCTGCAGTGCATGGTGCAGCAGCCGCGCCTGGGCCTGCGGGGTCCAGACCTTGCTGCGCGGACGCTCGCTGTAGCCGAAACCCGGACGGTCGAAGGCGATCACGCGATAGTGCTCGGCCGCACGGTCCAGCAGTCCGCTATGTTCGAAGTCCTCGGCCAGTACGCCGTTGCCGTGCAAGAGCACCAGCACCGGTCCTGCGCCGCGCTCGATGTAGTGCAGGCGCACGCCGTCGACCTCCAGGAAGCGGCCCTGCGGCGGATTTTCCGCCTCGGCCTGTTTCGTTTTCGAACGCACGTAAAAGAAGGATGCGGCCAAGCCGAGCCCGGCCACGGCGGCGCCGATCTGCCAGCCTTTGATGTTATTCGTAGTCGTCACAATGTTCCCCCGTCGAGTTGAATGGATGGCGTGACTCTTTCAGTTCCAGCCCGAGCCCGTTCGAGTAGCTCGACCACGAGAGGCAGTAGTCGCTCGCTCGATTCTTCGATTTTTATGTCGAGCAGATCGTCGGCCCGCGTGCGGCCGAGGTTGATGGCGGCAATCGGCTTGCCGCTGGCCTGGGCCATGCGGCAGAAGCGGAAGCCCGAGTAGACCATCAGCGAGGACCCCACCACCAGCAGGGCGTCGGCGCGCTCCATCTGGTCGAGCGCGATGGCAGTGCGCGCGGGCGGGACGTTGTCGCCGAAGAAGACCACGTTCGGCATCAGGGTGCCGCCGCAGCAGACGCATTGCGGCAGGCGGAATTCGGCCAGCTCGGCCGGCTCGACCGAGGCGTCGCCGTCCGGCAGCGGAGTCGCGTCCGCATGCAGCATGTGCGGATTTGCGTCGGCCAATTGACCCTGCACAAAGGCGCGCGGGAACAGCGCCGAGCAGTCCAGGCAGACGACCGAATGGATGTTGCCGTGCAGCTCGAGCACGCCGTGGCTGCCGGCCTGGCCGTGCAGGCCGTCCACGTTCTGGGTCAGCACCGAGCCGATGTGGCCGATCTTTTCCAATGCTGCGATCGCAACATGGCCCGGATTCGGACGCGCCCGCGACAGGACGGGCCAGCCGATCATGCTGCGTGCCCAGTAGCGTTTCCGGACCTGTTCGTACTTGCGGAAATCCGGCCCGTGGATGGGCGGACGGCCTCGGCGGGTGCCGTCGCGGTCGCGGTAATCGGGAATGCCGGAGGCCGTGGACAGGCCGGCGCCGGTCAGTACCAGGGCGCGCGGGTGGCGGTCCAGGAATTCGGCCAGCTTTTCAGCATGCGCGTGCGCCGCGCCGTCGTGGACGGTAAAACCTTCAGCCATCGTGGTGGTTCCTCCTTGTGCTTCTTCCCCCGGGATCCTAACACCCTTACTGACGGGACGGACACACGATACCGGCCGGCGCGCTGCGCTGCAGCATTGCCGCGACGGACTCGCGGCGGACGGCTCAGCGCCGGCTCGACACGACGATGCCGCCCACGATCAGGGCGAAGGCCAGCACGTGATAGGTGTGCGGCAACTCGCCCAGGAAAGCCGTGGACAGCAGCGCCGCGAACAGCGGGGTCAGGTTGACGAAGAAGGCGCCGATGCCGGGTCCGGCGCGGCGGATGCCGGCGCCCCACAGCGCATAGGCCAGCACCGCCGGGCCGGCGGCGACGAACAGCAGGGCCGCCGCCAGCTTGCCGCTCCAGGCGATCGCCGGCGCCCGGATGCTCCACTCGACGCCCGTGAACAGCGCCGACCACAGCAGACCGTAGGCCACCTGGGTCGCCAGGAAGGCCGCCCAGTCGGCGCGCAGCCGCGGCGCGTCTCCGGGCTGCATCAGCATCCAGCTGTAGAAAGACCAGGCGATGGTCGCCAGGATCATGTACAGGTCGCCGGTCACCAGGCGCAACGCCAGCAGCTGGCCGGCATCGCCGCGGCACAGCACCACCAGCACCCCGAGGATGGACAGCAGCGCGCCGGCCACCTGCCAGGGCCGCACCGCGACGCCGAAGAACAGCCGGCCGACCAGCATCATCCAGACCGGCATGCCGGACGCGACCAGGGTCACGTTGATCGGCGTCGAGCTCTGCAGGGCCAGGTATTGCAGCGAGTTGTACATGCCGACCCCGACCAGCCCCAGCAGCGCATAGCGTCGCCAGTTGGCCAGCACGCCGCTGCCGCTCCTGAATGCGGCACGCCCGAGCGGCAGCAGGATCGCGAGTGCGATCGTCCAGCGCAGCAGGTTCAGCGTCATCGGCGGCACCGCTTCGCGCACCAGGCGGCCGACGATGGCGTTGCCGGCCCACAGGAAGGGTGGAATCGTCAGCAGGAGGATGGTGGAGGGGGAGAGTTTCTGGTTCATCTGCTTGGCCGTCGTTCCCGCGAAGGCGGGAAGCCAGGTGGATGTGAGCGGCCGAAATACGCAAACGGCCCGCAACGAACTTGGATTCCCGCCTGCGCGGGAATGACGTCAGCGCCTGCGCGGCGTCAGCACGCTCGGCAACGCCTTCGGCAAGGTATCCGGATAATCCCGCGAATAATGCAGTCCGCGGCTTTCGCGGCGCGACAGCGCGCTGCGCACGATCAGGTCCGCCACCTCGACCAGGTTGCGCAGCTCCAGCAGGTCGTTGGTGACGCGGAAGTTACGGTAATACTCGTCGATCTCTTCCTTCAGCAGGCGGATCCGATGATGGGCGCGCTCCAGGCGCTTGGTGGTGCGCACGATGCCGACATAATTCCACATGAAGCGGCGCAGTTCGTCCCAGTTATGGGCGATCACGACCTCTTCGTCGGCATTTGTGACGCGGCTCTCGTCCCAGGCCGGCAGCGCCGGCAAGTCGGCACGCGGCGTGGCGGCGATCTGGTGGGCGCAGGCACGGCCCACCACCAGGCATTCGAGCAGCGAGTTGCTGGCCAGGCGATTCGCGCCGTGCAGGCCGGTATAGGCCGTTTCGCCGACCGCGTACAGGCCCGGGATGTCGGTGCGGCCCGCCAGGTCGGTGACCACGCCGCCGCAGGTGAAGTGCACCGCCGGCACGACCGGGATCGGCTGCTGGGTGATGTCGATGCCCAGTTCGAGGCAGCGCGCGTAAATGGTCGGGAAGTGTTCCTTGATGAACTCCGGGCTTTGGTGCGAGATGTCGAGGTGGACGTAATCCAGGCCGCGCTTTTTCATCTCGAAGTCGATCGCGCGCGCCACCACGTCGCGCGGGGCCAGTTCGCCGCGCTCGTCGTGGGCCGGCATGAAACGGGTGCCGCCGGCGCTGCCCGCTTCGGGCGGGAGCTTGAGCAGGCCGCCTTCGCCGCGCACGGCCTCGCTGATCAGGAAGGATTTCGCATACGGGTGATACAGGCAGGTCGGATGGAACTGGATGAATTCCATGTTCGAGACCCGGCAGCCGGCGCGCCAGGCCATCGCGATGCCGTCGCCGGTGGCGGTGTCCGGATTCGTCGTGTACAGGTAGACCTTGCCGGCGCCGCCGGTGGCCAGCACGGTGTGCTCCGTTTCGAAGGTCAGCACCTTGCCGCTCTGTTCGTCCAGGACGTACAGGCCGTAGCAGCGTGGCTGGCCGACCAGGCTCGGCGCACCGCCGTGGACGCCGTTCGGGGTCAGCTTGTCGGAGGTGATGACGTCGATCGCGCAGTGGTGCTCGAACAGCGAGATGTTCGGATGCGCGCGCACCTTCTGTTCCAGCGTGACCTGTACCGCGTGGCCGGTGGCGTCGGCCGCGTGGATGATGCGGCGCTGGCTGTGGCCGCCCTCGCGGGTCAGGTGGAAGCCGAGCTCCGCGCTCTCGTCGCGCGTGAAGGGCACGCCTTGCTCGATCAGCCATTCGATGGCTTCGCGGCCGTGCTCGACGATGGAGCGGGTCGCCGCTTCGTCGCACAGGCCGGCGCCGGCCACCAGGGTGTCGGCGATGTGCTGGTCGTGGCTGTCGCCGGAATCGAGCACGGCGGCGATCCCGCCCTGCGCCCAGTTGCTGGCGCCGTCGAGGAGTTCACGTTTGGAGATGATGGCGACCTTGCGGGTTTGCGCCAGGTGGAGGGCGACAGAGAGGCCGGCCAGGCCGCTGCCGACGATAGCAACATCGAATTTCATGGTGGTGTGGGCCGGATGAACCGCTTGCGCATCGCAATGGTTTCTCAAGCTCCATTGAATTTGTAGAGAAGCATCACTATAGACGATTTGGCGCCACCTTGTTGGAGTGGCACCGTCTCGCTTTAACGTGATGCATCACAATTATTCAAGACCATCTCGTAGATGCTCCGGTAGCGCGCCGCCGTCACTTCCCAGCTGCGGCGCGTGCTCATGAAATCGCGTGCCGCTTTACCCAGGGCGTCGATGCGCCAGGGCTGGGCAAGGAGGTCGAGGATCGCTTTTGCCAGCCCCGCGCGGCTGCCGGCTTCGAACAGGATCCCGCTATGCCCGTGCACCAGCAGTTCGCTGTGGCAGGCCAGGTCCGATGCGACGATCGCGCAGCCTTGCGCCAGGGCGTTGAGCAGATGACGGGACGGCTGCAGGCAGGGCCGGTGCCCGAGCGCGGGAAACACTGCGATGTCGGCACGCGGCAGCACGTCGGCCGCGCGCCGGTACGACAGCGGGCCTGCGAACACGACGTGGCCGCGCAGCGCGGGCTGGGCCAGCAGACGCTCGAAGCGCAGCTCCAGTGTGCCGCCGCCGGCCACCAGCAGGCGCAGCGCTGGATGCCGGCGGCGCACCTGCGCCAGCGCCGTCAGCAGCAGGTCCAGCCCGTCGTCCGGCGCCAGCCCCCCGGCGTAGGCAAGCAGGGGCGCGCCGAGCAGGTTCTCCATCCTGACGCCGGCGAGCCTTCCCGGCAGCAGGTCCGGCGCCTGTGGAACCACGGCGATGGCCTTCGCGGCCAGGCCCTCGGCGCGCAGCACGGCGCGCACCTGGGCAGTGCCCGTGGCGATCGCGTGCGCCGCGCCCAGCGCCCAACGCTCGGCGCGAGGGAACGGGTAAGCCGGCAGCGCGTGGCCGCGCCGTTCGGCGTCGACCACCAGCGGGACCTGGGCCAGCCGTGCCACCGGCCAGGCGGCGACCGCGTTCGAACTCGGCAGGTGCACGTGGATCAGGTCGGGCCGCGTCAGCCTTGCCACCTGGCGCAGGCGCAAGGCCAGCGCGGCCGTCGACATGGCGGCGCCCAGGCGGGAGTCCGGAGCAGCCCTGCCGATCAAGGGTAAGCGCCGGTCCGCCGTGGCGGTGCGGTAGAAATGCCAGCCGTCGCCGGCGCCATCCGCATCCGCTTGTCCGGTTCCCGTCAGGTGCACCGTCTGAACGCCTTGCTTGCGCAAGCCCTCCAGCAGGGCCTGCGCACGCCGGCTGTAGTCGCTGCGCCGTGGCGCGGAATGGTCGAGCAGGTGCAGCACGCGCATCAGGCATCCCTTTGCCAGGCGTCGGTGTCGGCAGCGTCGGCGCCCGTCAGCGCGTCGTAGACGGCGAGATAATCGCGCGCCATCGCCGGCATGCTGTGGCGGGCGATGACCTGGCTCCTGGCCCGCGCGCCGTGGCGTGCCGCCATCTCCGGGATGCGGCAGTAGTCCGAGACGGCCGCCGCCAGCATTTCCGCCGACATCGGCGGCACCAGGATGCCGGTGAAGCCCGCATGCACCAGCTCGGCGTTGCAGCCGACCGCGGTCGCCACCACCGGCAGCCCGCTGGCCATCGCTTCCAGGATTGCGTTCGTGCGGCCCTCGAACAGCGACGGCAGCACGAACAGGTCCATCGCGCGCAGCAGCTGGGCGGTGTCGGTGCGCGCGCCGGGCAGCCAGGCACGGGCGGAGGCGCCGGCGCGATTGAGCATGGCCTGGCACTCGGCGCGCGCCGGCCCGTCGCCGACGATCATCAGGCGCAGGCGCTGGTGGGCGGGATGGGGCGAGGCGATCAGGCGCAGGAAGGCGTCGACCAGGTGCGCATGGCCGGCGTCGTCGTCCATGCGGCCGGCGCTGCCGATCACGAACACGCCGTCGTGCATGAAGCCGGGCGGCCCGACCGCTGCGGCCGGCCCCAGGCGTGGGTGGAACTGCACGCTGTCGACGCCGTTGCCGATCTGCGAGACGCGCGCCGGGGCAGCGCCGACGGCGTCGATCAGCCACCGTTCGAGGTCGCTGCTGACGGCGATGAAATGGTCGACCAGCGGGCGCAGCATGCGCCGCCACAGCCGGCTGCGTAAACCGGTCCTTCCCGCTTTCATGATGTCGCGCCCGTGCTCGGCATGCACGCGCAGGCGTACGCCCGCCAGCGCCGCCACCAGCTGCGCCGGCAGCCCGGCCTGGTTGCGGGTATGGATCAGGTCGGGCCGCAGGCTGCGCAGCAGACGGTAGAGCCGCAGGTAGTGCGCCATGCCACGCGCGCCGCCGGCAGGCTGCTGCAGGTTGAGGATCTCGACGCCTTGTTCGCGCAGGCCGGCTTCGTAGTCGCCCTGGTCGCGCAGGCACACGATGGCGTGGCGGTAGCGTTCGGCGGGCAGGTGGCGGATCAGGTTCAGCAGGCCGCCGTCGATGTTGGCGCTGGCCAGCGTATCGACCAGGTGCAGCACCAGCCGCGGCCGTCCGGCGGCGCCGACCTCTGCTCGCGCCGAAGCGCCATCGCCTGCGCCGGCGAGCAGGCCGGTGCGCGTGCCGGTGAGTGCGCCGGCACCATCCGGAAACGACTGCGCATGGCGGTGGCTGGGATTCATTCGCGGCGTGCTCCATCCTCGTTGGCGGCGCGGCGACCGGCGGAATCCGGCGCTGAAACGTGATTATAGGGCGCCCAAACCCAGGTTTTCCGCGCTTTCCGGCCGGGTTGACTCGTCTCAAAAAAGTGCTGCGCCGATGTTCGGCGGCGCACCGACCTGCACGTCGGCGCGGGCTAGCATGGCCGCACATCAAGCCATCCATGAGGAGCACCCATGAACACGCATCACACCGCCGAAGTCGCCAAGCTGGCCGACAAGATCAAGGAGGTGCGCTTCCCGATGTTCACCTGGCAGGACCAGCATGGCCACCTGCTGAGCCAGCCGATGACCCGGCAGCAGGTCGACGACCAGGGGGGGCATCTGGTTCTACACCTCGACCCTGACTTCCCTGTGGGATTGCATCGCCCACCGCCCGCAAGTGAACCTCGGCTTCGCCGACCAGGAGCACAGCCTATACGTGTCCGTCAGCGGCACCGCCGAGCGCGTGGTCGACCGCGAACGCATCCGCGCAATGTGGAACACCGGCGTGCAGGCCTGGTTCCCGGCCGGCCCGGAAGACGAGCATGTGGTGCTGATCCGGGTCGATCCGCACTCGGCCGAGTACTGGGATTCGAACGACAGCAAGATGGTCCGCATCTTCGCCATGGCCAAGGCGGCGATCACCGGCGACAAGCCGGACCTGGACAGCGAGCATCAATCGATCCGCCTGGACTAAGAGGATTCGAACCTTCCTCTCTTGCAATAATCCGGCCGGCTGACGTACAGTACACGCTTCTCGGCGAAGGAGCGGTCATGAAGCAGGCAGGGCAGGACCGGGCGCGATGAGCGGCCCGCTGGAATTGGCGGGCACTGTCGCTGCGGCGCTGGCCGCGATCGCACCGCTCGAACTGGCGGCAAACCTCTTTACGGCCGTCGCCATCGTGCTGGCCGGCCGGAACAATGTCCACACATGGTGGACCGGCGTGGTCGGCTGCGCGCTGTTCGGCCTGCTGTTCGCGCAGAACCGGCTGTACGCCGACGTCGCGCTGCAAATCTTCTTCGTCGTCACCAGCCTGGTCGGCTGGTGGAAATGGCTGCGCGGCCGCGAAGGCGAGCCGCTGCCCGTCACCCATGCCGGCATGGCCGGCATGTTGTGGATCGTGCCGCTCGGCGTCGGCGCCACCGCGGCCTACGGCGCCATGCTGCACCATTTCACGAACGCCTACGCGCCTTTCCCCGATTCCGCCGTGCTCGTATTCAGCATCATCGGCCAGGTCCTGATGATGCAGCGCCGCGTCGAAAACTGGAGCTTCTGGCTGCTCGTCAATACGATCGCCACCCCCTTGTATTTCAGCCGCGGGCTGCACCTGACTGCCGTTCTGTATGCCGGCTTCTGGATCAACGCCCTCGTTTCCTGGCGCAGCTGGCACCGGCTGGCCGCGCCGTCCTCCCTCGAAAGCATCCGTCCATGAAATTGAAAGCAATCGCGGCCGCGCTGGCCGTGCTCGGCCTCGCCGCCTCCGTCCATGCCGAAACCTCGGCCAACGCTGCCGGCCACGTGGTCGCCGTCCGCGCCGGCAAGCTGGTCGACGTCGTCGCCGGCAAGGTGCTGGACAACCAGACCATCCTGATCAGTGGCGAGCGCATCACCGCGGTCGGCCCCACCGGCAGCGTGGCGGTGCCGGCCGGCGCTGAGCTGGTCGACCTGTCGGGCGCCACCGTGCTGCCGGGCCTGATCGACGCGCACACTCACTTGACCGGCAATCCGAACCAGCACGGTTACGCCTCGCTGGGCGTGTCCGACATCCGCGCCGCGATGTATGGAGCCCATGCGGCGCAGGTGACGCTGAATGCCGGCTTTACCACGGTGCGCAACGTCGGCGCCAGCGGCTTCGGCGATGTCGCCCTGCGCGACGCCATCAACGAAGGCGAGCTGCCGGGTCCGCGCATGCGCACGGCCGGCTACGCCATCGGCATCCAGGGCGGCCACTGCGACAACAACCTGCTGCCGCACGATTTCCATTACGTCGAGAACGGCGTCGCCGACGGTCCGTGGGCGGCCCGCACCAAGGTCCGCGAGATGGCCAAGTATGGCGCCGACGTCATCAAGATCTGCGCCTCGGGCGGGGTGCTGTCGAAGGGCGACGAGCCGGGCGCCCAGCAATTCACGCTCGAGGAGATGAAGGCGATCGTCGATGAAGCGCACAAGCTGGGCCGGCGCGTGGCCGCGCACGCGCATGGCGCCAGCAGCATCCGCGACGCCATCCTGGCCGGCGTCGATTCGATCGAGCATGCCAGCCTGGTCGACGACGAAGGCATCCGCCTGGCGCGCGAGAAGGGCACTTACTTCGTGATGGACATCTATAACGACGACTACATCCTGCAGGAAGGCGGCAAGGCCGGCATGCTGCCCGAATCGCTGGAGAAGGAACGCGCACTCGGCCAACTCCAGCGCGACAACTTCCGCAAGGCCTTCAAGGCCGGCGTCAAGATGGCCTTCGGCACCGACGCCGGCGTCTATCCGCACGGCGACAATGCGCGCCAGTTCCATTACATGGTCCAGTACGGCATGAGCCCGATGCAGGCGATCCAGGCCGCGACCATCAATGCCGCCGACCTGCTTGGCTGGAAGGACCGGATCGGCTCGGTCTCGCCGGGGAAGTACGCGGACCTGATCGCCGTCGCCGGCGACCCGCTGAAGGACCCG
The DNA here is from genome assembly GCF_051233485.1 of Massilia sp. LXY-6. NCBI lineage: Bacteria > Pseudomonadati > Pseudomonadota > Betaproteobacteria > Burkholderiales > Oxalobacteraceae > Massilia > Massilia sp. LXY-6. The sequence continues at coordinate 92,545 of NZ_JBKFGF010000039.1, read as the reverse complement.
GCCGAGCTGACCCGCGTGAAGTTCGTGATGAAGGGTGGGGCGGTCGTGAAAGGCGCGGCGGCAAGCCGCTGAACCCGGGCTCCATTGGTACGAATCCGTCTTCCATCGCGTGCTAAGCTTTGCTTTCACACACAGCGATGGAGGAAGCGATGCCCGCTCTACAGCACCCGGAATACCAGGCCTGTATCGATGCCTGCTACGCCTGCGCGGCAGCCTGCGACAACTGTTCCACGGCCTGCCTGCAGGAAGACGACGTCAAGATGATGGCGCGCTGCATCGCGCTCGACATGGATTGCGCCGCGATCTGCCGCATGGCGGCCGCCTACATGGCGCGCGGCAGCGATTACGCCGTGCAGCTGTGCCGCCTGTGCGCCGAAGTCTGCACGGCCTGCGGTACCGAGTGCCGCAAGCACCAGATGGATCATTGCCAGGCATGCGCCGAGGCCTGCCGGCGCTGCGCGGAAGCCTGCCTCGCCATGGCCGCCGATCACTGAGCGGCGGTCTTATTTCCGGTACGGCGGCGCCAGGTCCTGTTCCGACTGGTTGCCGCCGGTCTCGGGCGTGCCCAAGCCGGTCGGGTTGATGCCGGCCTGCTGGCTGCGCGTGTCCTGCGCGCCTCGCGCGGTGGCGGTGGCCGCCGTGTCCGCGCCTTCCGGCGCCGTGTTGGGCTGGCTGCTCTCCGGCGCGGCCGGCTGACCCAGCGGCGGCATCGACTCCATGGTCTCTTCGTCGCGCGGTTTGGTCAGCGCGTCGCCGCCGCTGCCGCCGGTTTCGGCCATGGTTTCGTGCGTAAGGGTGGACCCGGCTTCTCCGCTGGTGGGACCGCCGATGCCCAGCGTGGGCGCATCCTCGCCCTTGCTCTGTTGTGTGCTCATATTTTCTCCTGTTAAACCGGAATCTCGGATTCGCCCCCGCCGGCGCTGCCGAAGCTCTGCAGCTGATCCAGCGTCAGGCGGCGCTCATTGAGGGCAGCGACGATGGCCTTCAGTTGCTCGGGATCCGGCTGGATGTAGATCATGCGCTGTTCCACCTGCTGCTCCCAATAAGGCGTGTAGGGGACGTCGGTCTCGCTCATGACCTTGGCCTTGAAGCTGCCATCCTGCAGTTCGCCGACCAGGGTGATACGGGTCGTGTCTGGGGTTGTGTTCTTCACGGTAATGCTCATGCCTGCTCCTCTCGATGCCATGATCATGCTGACATTCTCGCGTACGTGTGGAATCGGTGCAAACACGCTTGGCAGACGGGCAAGGGCGGACCGGCGGCGCCGGACAGGTAGACCGCCGCGGTGTCGGACCGCCCACTCGTTCACGAAGGTACCACCAGCGTCTGCGGAGCCGCCTGCCGTATGCGCCCGTGCAGCCACTCCAGCTGGCGGCTGTTCTGGTGGCGGATCTGCTTGATCGCCGCTTCGAACTCCTTGTCGTGCAGGGAGCGCGCGCCCTGTTCCAGGACGTCGAGCGAGATCATGCTTTCATTGACGGCGAGCCACAGGTCGTGCAGGTCGCGCAGCATGTCGAAGCCGCCCTGTTTGCGTTGTACCAGCAGTGCCTTGTCGAGGCGCTCCGGTTCGCCTTCCTTGCGTTCGCCATACTTTTGCACGAAGGGGTCGAGCGCATCGGCCGAGGCCCGCGACCAGTCGGCAAGCACATGGGAAAGCGGTCCGATATCGGGTTCATCCGGGTGGGTGCTGCGCAGCTGCTCGAATGCCTTGGCCAGGCGCCTTTCGCTTTCCTGCAGCAGGCCGAGGTAGTCGGCCACGTGTGCGCGCTTCGGCCTGGCCTGCTGCATGCCTTCGACAAAGGCTTCCTTCACCGCATGCACGATACCCCCCTTGGCTTCGATGCCGGCTTCACCGGGCTGGGCCGGGTCCATGCGCTCCGGCTGTCGCAGCGCGGGCGCCGGCACCTTCTCGACGCTCACCGCCGCATATTTGTAGTGAGGCTGCTTGCTCACCGGATCCCATTCGTAGATCGTCAGCTCGTTGGCGGCACGCGCACGGCCTGGCTCGTCCCAGTAGCCGTAATGGAAGGGCACGAAGACCTCGCCCTCGCCAATGCCGCCGACCCTGGCCGGGGCCTCGATGCCGCCGCGGCGCGAGGAGAGCCTGATCCAGTCTCCTTCCTTGATGCCGAGGCGGGCCGCATCGCCATCGGAAACCTGCACGAAAGCCTCCGGTGCCGCCTTTGACAATTCAGGCGAGCGGCCGGTCTTCGTGCGTGTATGGAAGTGGTACACCAGCCGTCCCGTCGTCAGGAAGAAGGGGTAGCGGTCATCGGGCTGCTCGAACGGCGGCATGTAGTCCGCCCCCTTCAATATTGCGCGTCCCGCTGGATCGCTGGCTTTGTATTTCAGCGCCGGCACCGGCGCGCCGGTGATGATGTCATGGCCGTAGCTTTCGCAATGGGCCGCATCGGTCGGAAACACGTGGTTCTTGTAGAGATGGTGTTCGCCTTCGGGGTGCTCGGCGTTGCATGGCCACGGAATACCCGAGCCCCCCGTCAGCTTTTCGTAGGACAGGCCGGTGTAGTCGCAGAGCTTCCCCCGCGTGCATTCCTTCCAGCCTTCGAAGGCCTGTTCCGGCGTGCTCCATTTGATGAGTGGGGCGCCGTCCTTGTCGCGGAAATCCATGCGCCGCGCGAAATCCACGAAAATGTCGAAATCCGAGCGCGCCTCGCCCGGCGGCTCGACCGCTTTGTGGCTGATGTGCACCGTGCGGTCGACGTTGGTGAAGCAGCCGGTCTTCTCGCCCCACAGCGCGGCCGGCAGCACCACGTCGGCCAGCTGCGCCGTCTCGGTCAAGAAAGCGTCCTGCACCACCACGAACAGCTCGGGCTTTTGCAGGATGTCGCGCACGCGCTGCAGGTGCGGCAGCGACACGGCCGGGTTGGTGGCCTGGATCCACAGCAGATGGATCGAGCCGGTCTCGCAGTAGCGGAAGATCTGCATCGCGTGCGTCGGCGGCGTCCAGTGCGGGATGATGGCCGGGTCGACGTTCCAGACACGCGCCAGGTCCTCGATGTGCTCGTAGTTGTTCCAATTGCGAAAACCCGGCAGGTCGCCGTCGGCGCCGCTTTCGCGGGTGTTCTGCGAGGTAGGCTGGCCGTTCATTTGCAAGATGCCGCAACCCGGACGGCCGATGCGCCCCAGGATCAGGTTCACGTTGTTGATCTGCACCGCGGCTGCGGTGGCCTGGTTGGACTGGTACACGCCCTGCAGGCAGCTCGAGAGCAGCAGCTTCGAGCTCCCGATCATCTCGGCGGCGCGCCGCAGGTCGGCGGCCGGCACACGCGAAAGTTCCTCGACCCGCTCGGGCGGGTACTCGGCCACCAGGCGTTTCAGGTCGTCGAAGCCGACCGTGTGGTCCTGGACGAACTGCTGGTCCACGTAGCCGCCTTCGATCAGCAGGTGAAGCAGGCCATTCAGCACGGCGACGTTGGTGCCGATCTTCGGTGCCAGGTGCAGGTCCGCTTCGCGTGCAGTCATGGTCGTGCGTGGATCGATCACGATGAGCTTTGGCGGGTTGGCGTGGCGGCGCCGGTCGAGCACGCGCATCCACAGCACGGTGTCGGTGTTCGACATGTTATGCCCGACCATCAGGATGCAGTCGGTCGTATCGATGTCGAAGTAGGAACCGGGTTGGCCGTCGCTGCCGAAACTTTCCTTGAGCGCGGCCGCCGCCGTTGCCGTGCACAGGCGGGTGTTGCCATCCATGTGGGGCGTGCCCAGGCCCGCCTTGCCGATCATCCCGAGCGTGTAATACTCTTCCAGGAACAGCTGGCCACTGGTGTAGAAGCCGATTCCACCGGCCGAGAACTCGCGCTTGATCCGCTGGGCGTTGTCGACGATAAGCTGCATGGCTTCGTCCCAGCTGGCGCGCTCGAGCCGCCCGTTGCGGCGCACCAGGGGATGGGTCAGGCGATCCGGGCTGTTGTTGGCTTCCCATCCATGCAGTCCCTTCGGACCCAGTCGGCCGCGGTTGACCAGGTCCTGAGCGCGCCCGCGCACGCCGACGATGCGGCCGTCCTTGACACCGATGTCGCAAGCGCAGCCGTTCGAGCACAGCACACAGGCCGACTGTACCCAGCGGTCGGGCTCTTCGGAGGTGCGCTGGTCGACGCGGAGAGGCCATTTGTCCCGGCCTTCGTACGGGGTGCGCTCGCCCCAGATGTCGGCGATGCTGTCTCTGGATTCCATAAAACTCCCTCGAGGTATCGAATGGTTAAAGGCTTACGCAAGAGAAGGGCCGATCACGACCGGCGCCTGCGTTGGGCGGTCATCGATACGGGTCTCCGCTAAAAAAATGGCACAAATGTTGTTGTCAGCATGACACCGGCAAATGATATCGTGGATGTCCGGATGGTGTCGTACGTATGCCCACATCGCGTGGTGCCGAGTTCGATAATTCAACGTCGCGTCGGAGTTGGCGGTCAAGCCTGCAAGCTGGCAGACATGAGCAGGAACATCGACATGCGGCAGACTCCCGGCACGGCTATCTCTGGTACACGGGATTTGTGAGATCGGTTAACGGATATTGTCGCGCTGAATAGGGGAGCCGGTGAAATGCTATACTGTACATAGATACAGTCCTTTTCAACCGCCATCCGCTCGAGCAATGCCAAACTTTACGCCAATCGACCTGGGTCCGTCAGCACCGGAAGAGATCACGACCACGCCGAGCGGCCGCATGCACGTCAAGATGTATCGGCTCGCAGAGGACGCGATCACGGAGGCAAGCACCGATATCGAACTGGCGCGCGAGTTCATCGCGCACGGCGAACTGAGCGCGAAGTCGATCCAGAATTCTCAGAAGGAGCTGTACCGCTTTCTGACCTGGTGCCGTGAAGAAGCCAAAAAGACCTTGTCTCAGCTGAACGTCGCCGACCTCAACAACTATAAGGAATTCCTCAAGAATCCGCCGCCGGAATGGGTCTCCAAGACCAAATGGCCGCGCAACGACCCGCGCTACCGGCCGTTCACCGGGCCGCTCTCCGACCCCAGCCGGCGCCAAGCCATGATCGCGGTGAAGGGCCTGCTGGGCTTTGCCGAGCAGACTGGCTACTTGCGCCGCAATCCCGGCGCCCTGGTGCGCAACGTCCGGGCGCCGTCCGCCAGCAGGATCACGCGCTACTTGACCCAGGGCGCGATCGGGCTGGCGCTGCAGACCGTTTTAGCGCGTCCGGCCGGCACGCCGGCGGCCTGCCGGCGCCGCGCGCGCGACCGCTTTCTGCTGGTCGCCTTTGCGCACACCGGCGCCCGCCTGAACGAGATTGTCAGCGCCTCGATGGGGTCGATCTATACCGAAGGCAAGGGCCGATGGTGGCTGGACGTCGTCGGCAAGGGCAACAAGCCACGCCGTCTGCCGGTGCCGCCCGAGATGCTGGAAGCTTTCCAATCCTACCGCCAGGCCTTCGAACTGCTGCCGCAGACCAGCCGCACGGACCGTACCCCGTTGGTGCTGTCGAGCCGTTCGCGCGAACTGGCGCGCATCACGGATGAAGCGGCGGCCGAAGCGATCAAGGCGATCTTCGCCGACGCAGCGCGCGCCGCTGATGCCCAGGGCGACCAGGACACGGCCGCCACGCTGCGCCAGGCCTCGGCGCACTGGCTGCGCCACAGCATGCTGACCAACCATGCGAATAACGGGGTGCAACTGAAGACCCTGCAGGACACGGCGGGGCACGCGAATATTGCCACCACGGCGGCCTATCTGCACAAAACGGATAACGAGCGGCACGACGAAATCATCCGGTCGGCGAACGGAAAGAGCATTCTATGAGCGGCGCAGCGTCCTGAAATAAACAATCCAAGTAGGCACTCACTTGCTCCGCTTTCGTGCTTAGTAAAGTAACTCCTCCCTCTTAATATCAGCTAGCGCAATAACATCAATATTGGCCTTTCATTTAATGAATAGCCGATCCGCCTGTCATCGTCTCTTCCTTTCCTCCTGTAATCCTGCTGGGCCGCTAATCGGAGCAGTATCGGCGCAGCACCGCTTTACACAAGGCATGGTGCCGCCGGTCGATTCCACGGATCCTTGAACTATGAGGGCTCACCTTGCCTTGCGCAAGAGAAAATAATTGCGATAGGAGTTAATCCGGCCGTCTTATAGCGGTGCCATTGACCGCGCTGCCCAGGGAAGGGCAATTCCATAAACAAAAATGTTTCTCGCATGAGATGGAAGTGGATAGCCGGCTACCGTTGAGGGGTAGAAACAGCGGATGGTAAACTTTTGGCCGTCTCGACATTGAATTTAGAGTAAAAGTCAAAAATCTTTATACGATGTAAATCTGCCGGGAGTGCTCTAAAGGCTGAATGTTCGCGGGGATTGTCCGGTATCACAATTCAGTCGGGGAAGTAAGGGCACTATAGGCGCGCGCCTACACATTGAGCCGCTCAATTTATGTCGACAAAGTAATAATTGTGTTACATAAATACAGTACAAATGTCCTAGGGTGTTAGTACAAACCGCCTATTGTATTTACTTTTATTTAGAGGAGACTTCAGGCGGCGAGAACAATTCCGGTGCATGCAAGGGATAAGCCCCGTAGAGGCGAAATTTTGGAAAGAAACTTTCCCAATTGCATTCTTGTGGTTGATTTATTTCTTTTTCTCAAAATTAGCCTTCAGAGATCAGCATGAAATATTTAGCGAAAGTGACTCTCGCCATAGGTAGTGCAGAGTGAATTCTTCTTCGCCGATCTTGGCAGAACGCGTAACAGCCAGATTGTATGATGATGTTGATGCAGAGAATGATTTTCCAAATCGATAGAGATTTGTTGAAGATAAGAAATATCCGAGTACTGCAAGCGGGTAACTAACTAGCCAACTTATGGTGCATATGTTTGTTAGCGAGAGTACTGCAATACGTTCCTCAGATAAAACCAGCCGGCTCGGGAGTCGATTTGTAAGTCTGGCGGAGGATTTCAGCAATTCAATGTAAATGTGGTTTTTCCGCGATTTTTTGATAATTCTGTTGTAAGACTGAGCCTACATCAGCATCATCACGGAACACATAGAACATGCGGTACCGATTTATCCCTGTGTCAAAGCGGAAGGTGGATCATTGGAACGACAGTCGGGCTCTCATATCTGTCCAGTTTTGCACAAGTATCGACTGACCACTTTCTCAACGCAAAATACGATTTTATATTCCTGCAGCATAAATCTTTCGTTGAGCATTCGACACGGGGCTTGCAATAAACTGCATGCATTGTACTAATATTTAGAACGATTGTTCTCGCAAAGAGGCGGATATGCGCATAAATGTTCAGGATTTCCCAGGTGCCCGCGACAGTGTCGCACCTGTTCTTCCGACGGCTTCGAATGCATTGCAGAGGATTACTGATCCCTTGCTGGCTGCTGTGCTGTATTTGGCGCTGGCGTTCTACTCCCACGGAGCGGTTTCTCACCTGGACGAGGGGCTCGCCTTCATTTCTGCGCTAGTTTTTTTCACCAATACGGCTTCTACGACCTCGCGTGCGAAGTACGTTGCTGGAGCATTGAAAAGTTGGGGAAAAGTCCTCGCATGCCTTTACCTCTTCGACCTGGTAGGCAATTATTCGCCTTCGTTTGATATGCCTCTGATCAGGTTGTGGGCTGTGCTCACTCCCGTGACCGTTATCGGCACACACCTAGCGATAATGTCGGTGAAACCCCTTCTCGAGCGCTTTGCCGACACCCAGACGGCGATCGTGATTGGCGCTAATGAGGTCGGCGTACGGCTGGCAGGTCAGATCGACAATAAACACGTTGGCAACCAGCGTTTCGTCGGCTATTTTGACGACCGCAGCGCCGAGCGCGGCGGCGCCCGCACCGGAAAGGTGTTCGGGAGGATCGAAAGCGCGCCGGATTTCGTCAAGCGCGAGCGCATTGACCTCGTGTATGTCGCACTGCCGATGGCTCCCCAACCGCGGATCATGAAGCTGCTCAACGACCTGCGCGATACGACTGCGACGATCAAGTTTGTGCCCGACATGTTCATTGCCGACCTGATCCAGGCAAAAGTCGAATATGCCGCCGGGCTGCCAGTGATCTCGATTTGCGACACCCCTTTTGTCGGTTCCTTCGCGTTGCAGAAGCGTTGCTTCGACTTGATCGCCTGCCTGCTCGCGCTGCCGCTCGTGGCGCCGCTGATGCTGCTCATCGCAATGCTGATCCGGCTGACCTCTCCCGGGCCGGTATTCTTCAGGCAGCGCCGCTACGGCCTGAACGGCGAAGAAATCGTGGTCTGGAAATTTCGCTCCATGAAAGTGATGGAGGACGGCGACAAGGTCTACAAGCAGGCGACACAGGATGACGACCGCATTACCGGCATCGGAAAAATCCTGCGCAAGACTTCACTGGACGAACTGCCGCAACTGATCAACGTCCTGCTCGGTTCGATGAGTCTGATCGGTCCGCGCCCGCACGCGGTGGCGGTGAACGAAACCTATCGCAGCCAGATTTCGGGCTACATGCTGCGCCACAAGGTCAAGCCCGGCATCAGCGGGCTGGCCCAGGTCAACGGCTACCGCGGCGGCGACGACCTGCATTCGATGCAAAAGCGGATCGAATACGACCTGATCTATCTCCGTTCGTGGAGCATCGGCCTCGACGTCAAGATTGCAGCCAAGACCGTCCTGATGCTGGTGAAGGGCGATCCGAAAGCCTACTGAGTCGCTTCGACGATGAAAAACAAAATCATTCAAGTCATTGGTAACGGTGATCCGGGCGGCGGAACGACCGCCGTGCTGACCCTGGCCACGATGCTGCGCGATGCCGGCCATGAACCGGTGGTCGTGTCCCAACGCGGCAGCTACCTGCTCGAACAAGCCGGCGGGCTGGGCATCGCGGTGCACGGCCTCGACTTTTCCTCGCGCGGCGGCGCCATCGCCAACTGCGCCGCACTGGCGGCATTCATCCGGCGGCAGGCTCCGGCCGTCGTACACGCGCACGGCAACCGGGCAGGCCTCCCGGTTATGCTTGCCCTGCGCCTGCTGGGCCGCGGTGCGCGTCCTCGTTTTGTCTATACCGTGCACGGCTTCCATTTCCTGTCCAAGAAGCCGGTAGCCTTCCATCTGGCGCGGCTGGCGGAGCGCTTCTGCATCGGGCGCGCCGACTGGACCAATTTCGTGTCGCAGGGTGACGCCCAGATCGCACGGGAACATCGCCTGGCCGATATCAGCAAGACTCGCGTCATCCACAACGCCGTACTGGCCAGTGAGCTTCCCGCGCTGCCGCCGCAACGCACGCCGGGCAACATTGCCTTCATCGGCCGGCTCATGCACCAGAAGAACCCGCTGATTTTGGCCGACATCGTGGCCGCGCTCGGGCCGCGGGCGCCGTGCGTCCACGTGATCGGCGGCGGGGAGCTGGAGCCGGAACTTCAGCGCAAGGTGAGCTCGATGGGTCTCGGCAGCCATTTCGTTTTTCATGGACAGCAGCCGCGGCCTGCCGCGCTTTCGATCGCGGCAGGCTGTTCGCTGCTGCTGCTGCCTTCGCGCTGGGAAGGGCATCCGATCACAGTCATCGAAGCCATGCACATGGGACTGCCGGTCATCGCTTCCGATATCTCGGGCACCCGCGAGATCGTCCGCGATGGCGAGAGTGGCTACCTGCTGGCGGCCGAGGATGTGAGCGGATACGCTGCGGCGATCGCCCGCGTGCTGGCCGATCCGGTACACGCGCGCAGGCTGGGCGAAGCCGGGCGCGTCATCGCGCAGAAGGAATTTTCGCCGCAACGCATGCTCGAGGCGAACCTCGACGCTTACCGGCTTGCAGCCTGAGCAGACACGGAGCAGGCATCGCATGCGTATCCTCATCCTACTTCTCGGCACCGCCGGCAACGCACTGATCGCGTTCCTGACGCACCTGCTGTTGACGCGGAACGTGCCGGTGTCGGACTATGGCCATGTGGTGTCGGTGACGGCCGCCGTGACCATGTTGACACCGATCGCCGGCATGACGATCGGATGGTTCTGGCTGGAGCTGTACGGCAGGGAAGGGCGGGCCGCCGTCCGCTGGGGCAAGGCATCGCGCAAGGCCGCTGCGCTGGCGTTCTTGGTATCGTTCGCGGTGCTGCTGGCCTACCTCGCGGCGGCGGGCCTTGCCGGCGCCGGCAGCGCGGCAACGGTCTTTGCCTGCGCATGCCTGATGCTGGCCGGGCAAACCCTGGCGGATGCGCGCGCCGTCCGGCTCCAGCTCGAGGAACGCTACTTCCATCTCGCTCTGTGGCAGGTCACGCCGCAGGCGCTGCGTTCATCGGCCGTGCTGGTGCTGATGTCGGCAGCCGCCATATCCGGGCAAACCGTCATGCTCGGCTATGCTGCGGCCGGACTGGTTGGGGCGCTGCTATCGTACAGCTCGGTGCGTGCACTCACCGACGGCACCGTGAATCTGCCTGGCAAGCGCCAGATGGAGCACGCACAGGAAGTGGGCGACAGTGCCCCGAACGTGCACGCATGCCTGCGCGCAGCATGGCCGTTCTCTCTGGTTACCTTGTTTTATCTCGTGTACTCGACCGGCATCCTCGCGCTCGTGAGCCCGCTAATCGGAGCGCAGGCGAGCGCGTACTACAACGTCGGCTTCCTGATCTTCAACTCCTTGGCCATGCTGCCCAGTGTCGTGTACAGCAAATACCTGGCCGGGAGGCTATTCCGCTGGTGGTCGCACGACCAGGACAAGTTCGTCGCTGCCTTCCATCTTGGGGTTGCCGTCCATGGCTGCATTGGCGTGGTGCTCGGCGCCTGCATGTGGTTCGGCGCCCCATTGCTGGTGCCGCTGCTGTTCGGCGAGAGCTACCGGGCAGCGGTAGCGGTCGTGCAGATCCTGGCTCTGGCCGTCCCGATCCGCTTCGTGCAGCACGGCTATGGTTCGGTACTCTTTTCGCAGGACCATATCCGGCGCAAGGTGGCCTACATGGGCCAGGCGGCCGCGTTGAGCGTGCTGTTGATGATCTTGCTCGCGCCAGCGTACGGTGTCACCGGCGCCGCGGCGAGCGCCGTGGCGGCCGAATTGGCGCTGCTGGTCCTCTACATGCTTGGCGCGGCGCGCCATGTCGGTCCGATCGACGTGCGCGCGACGCTGTCGCTGCGGACGCTCAGCACGGCCTACCGCCGCCTTGCTCGCTAGGACCACGGAAATCCACATGAGCGACGCGAACCAACTCCCCACCATGTTCCCTGGATCGGCAACGATGGCCCCGGCCGTGCCCGCACGGGGCGAGGAAATCTTTCTCGTCATCGTGCTTTGCGTGTTCTGCGCCCTGCCTTTCCTTCTGGGTGACCAGCCGCTGTCGCTCACCTCGGTCAAAGAAACCGGCATCACCTCACCCCAGGGGGACACCACCAAGCAGGTGGTCCTGATGGCCATCTATGTCCTGACGGTCGGCGCCCTGGTTCCCCGGCTGTCGGCTGCGGCGAGCCGCCATGTCCTGTTGCCGTTGATTGCGTTGCTTGCCTGGGCGGCTCTGTCCACCGCGTGGTCCGACATGCCCGGCATCACCGCGCGCCGCGTGGTCGCATTGGGTGGAACGCTGGCACTTGGCGTCTACATGGCGCTGCGCTGGCCGCCCCGTGAACTGGTTCGCCTGTTGAGTGTGGTTGCTCTGATCGTGCTTGGGGCCTCGTTCGCCGTGGCGGTGCTGATGCCGGCGGCCGGTCTGGACGCGGAGCATCGCCTGCGCGGCGTCTTCGCGCACAAGAATACACTCGCGGCGTTTGCTGCCATTGCCCTGATCTGTGCGGTCGATGTCCTGTCCGGCCCCTCCGAGGGCATGGCTGCGCCGGCCCGCGCGAAGCGCGTCAGGCTGGCCGGGCTGACCGGGCTGTTCGGTCTCGTCGCCCTGGGTCTGACTGCATCGGCCTCGCCGGTTCCCGCCGCAGTGACCGCAGCGCTTGTCATGTTCGCCATCAAGCGCGCGCCGCCGCAGCGCCGGCATGTGCTGACGACCCGCCTGTGCGGCGCACTCTTCGTCGTAGTCGTGCTGCTGCCCTGGCTTGCACCCTATATCGGGGAGCTGGCCCTGCTGTTCGGCCGCAACACGGACTTTTCCGGACGCACGCTGGTATGGCGCTTTGCGATCGAATTCTTCCAGCGCAGCCCGCTCTTTGGCTATGGCTATGCCTCGTTCTGGAATGGACCGGCAGGCTTGCTGTTCGTCAGCTATGCCCATTTCCCGGTAGCGCACACGCACAACGGCGCGCTGCAGATGCTGCTCGACGGCGGAGCGGTCGGCCTCATCACGTATGGCACGGTGTTGGCCGGTGCACTGCGTGGCCTGAAAGCAACCCTCAATGCGGCACCGCGCAATGCACATGCATGGGTCGGCGGATTTCTAATCCTCTACCTGTGTGCCAGCCTTGCCGAAACTCACCTGATGGAGCCGAACGATTTGTACACCGTGCTGTTCGCTTATGCGGTGATCCGCATCCGATTGACACGCAGCGACGGGCTTCATTCGTCGCCGGCGCCACGCCACTCCTTACCTCTGAATTGAATATGCGCCCTCTCAAAGTAGCGATCGTCCATGAGTGGTTATCGACCTATGCCGGCTCCGAACGTGTACTCGAGCAGCTGATCAAGCTTTACCCCGACGCGGACGTGTTCGCGGTCGTGGATTTCTTGCCCGAGCGCGAACGTGCCTTCCTCCAGGGACGCAAGGTGACGACATCCTTCATCCAGCGCTTACCGTTCGCCAAGAAGCACTTTCGCTATTACCTCCCCTTGATGCCGCTGGCCGTCGAGCAGTTCGAGTTGGGCGGGTATGATCTTGTGCTGTCGAGCAGCCACGCTGTCGCGAAGGGCGTGCTCACCGGACCGGGGCAGATCCATGTCTCCTATGTGCACAGCCCGATCCGCTACGCCTGGGATCTGCAGAGCCAGTATCTCGAGGAGTCCGGCCTGCGCTCGGGCCTGAAGGCGTGGATGGTACGTGTGTCCCTACACTACATGCGCTTATGGGACACACGCACGGCCAACGGCGTCGACCGTTTTGTCGCCAATTCCACCTTCATCCGCCGCCGTATCAGGAAAGCCTATGGCCGCGACAGCGCGATCATCCATCCTCCGGTCGACGTGGCTGGCTTTGCCGGAAAGGCCGAGAAAGCAGATTTCTTCCTCGTGGCCGGACGCATGGTCCCTTACAAGAAGATGCCGCTGATCGTCGAGGCGTTCGCACGCATGCCGGAGCACCGGCTCGTCGTCATTGGCGATGGGCCGGATTTCGCGCGCTGCAAGGCGCTGGCGACGCCCAACGTCACGCTGCTCGGCTACCAGCCCTTCGAGGTGTTGCGCGACCACATGCTGCGCGCGCGCGCGTTCGTGTTCGCCGGCGAGGAGGACTTCGGCATCATGCTGGTCGAGGCGCAGGCGGCCGGCACGCCGCTGATTGCCTATGGCCGTGGCGGTGCGCTCGACATCGTCAAGCCCCTCGAGAGCAGCGTTGCGCCGACCGGGCTGTTCTTTTACGAACAGGATAGCGCAGCGATCGTGCATGCGGTCGGCCGCTTCATCGAGAACGAGCAGGCGATGGCGCCACAGGCATGCCGGCAGAATGCGCACGGTTTCAGTGCCGAGCGCTTCCGCGCCGAGATCGCGACACTGGTTGCCGAAGAGGTGGCCTTGTTGCGAATCGGGCAGCATGCAGTTCCCATGCCGCAGACAGAGAGCACGCAGTCTGCCACATCCACCTTTATATAGGAATGATCATGATCCTTTCCCGGATTCTCGCCGTCTTGCGGGGACGGCGTCGTGAGGCGCAACTTGTGTTCGCGGCGATGGCGGCGGCGATCTTCGCCGCTGCACTGATGCTGCCCGTGCAGCACACCGCCAGCGCATCCCTGGTCCTGAATCTGAAATCGAATGACGGACTGTCCAGCATCGCGCTGCCCGGTGGCCTGGTGTCGACCCATATCGCCACCCAGATGGATATCCTGCAAAGCGAGCGTGTCCTGCTGAAAGCCGTCGACCGGCTGGACCTGAAGAAGAACCCGGAATGGCAGAAGAGGTGGCAGGCGGCTGGAGCCCAAGGCAAGAAACGCTTCGATGCATGGGCCTCCGAGGAGATCGCCAGGAAACTGGCGGTGAGGCCGGTACCCGAATCCAGCGTGCTGACCGTCTCGTATACCGACAAGGACGCGGCATTCGCGGCGGCCGTCGCGAATGCCGTGGTCCAGGCATACATGGCCACGAATCTGGAGATGCGCCTCGAGCCGGCCCGTCAGTATAACCAGTACTTCGAAGAGCGTGCCGCGGCGCTTCGTGCCTCGCTGGAGCGTGCACGTGCCAAGCTGTTGGATTACCAGCGCGCGAACAACCTGGTCATTACCGAGGAAAAGATCAATCTCGAAACCGAGCGCCTGCAGGAGCTGAATGCCAAGCTGACCCAAGCGCAATTGGCGGCTTCGGAATCGACGGCACATCGCGCGCGCGCGGCCAGCACCCCGCAGAACATGCGCGAGGCGCTCATGGATCCGGTGGTCGCGTCATTGACCGACGAGGTGTCGCGCCAGGAAGCCCGTCTGGCCGAACAGTCGGAACGCCTTGGAGCTAACCACCCGCAGGTCCGGCAGCAGCAGTCCAGCATTGCCACGCTAAAAATGCGCCGTGACGCCGCGATCCGCAAGACCCTCGGCAGCATCGAGATGACGGACACGGTCAATCAGTCACAGGTCCACAGCTTGGAGGCAGACGTCAAGGCCCAGCGCGCCCGCGTGCTGGATCTGGAGTCGCGCCGGGTCGAAGCCAGCCTGATCGAACGCGAGATCGACAACACCCAGCGTGCTTACGATGCCGTCCTGGAGAAAGCAAGCCAGGCCTCCTTGCAAAGTGGCGACAACCAATCCGACATCTCGGTCCTGAGCTCGGCTTCCGTACCGCTGGACCGGCCGACGCTGCGCCTGCTCAAGCTCGCGGGTGCCGCGCTTGCCGGCGCGCTCGCGGTCAGCCTGGTGTTCGTGCTGGCACGCGAACACTTCGACCAACGCGTCCGTACCGCGGACGACATCGTTGTCCGGCTCGGCCAGCAGCTGCTGGTCATACTGCCGCCCATGAGCGACCCCGCACCTGCCGTCCATCCGCTGTTCTCCCTGTCAGAGAACCGGCCCAGGACATCCCCGCAATCCGCCCCATTGAACGAAGCCAGCTGACCATGAACGACCTGACAAGACCTTCTATTGGCCAAAGTGAACCGTTAGGGCGCATGCTGCAAGCCCTGCGCGGCCTATCTGATGCGCAAATCGACGAGATCGTCGCCTACCAACGGCGCCATGGCCTGCAGTTTGGCGAAGCCGCGGTTGCTCTGAACCTGGCCAGCGATGACGATATCGTTTGCCTCATATCGAAGCAGTTCCATTATCCCTATGACGCAAAGTCCGACGCCGTTGCCTTGCCGGCCGAACTCGTGGTCGTAAAAAATCCATTCTCGGAAGGCGCTGAACTCATCCGGGACCTGCGCACGCAGTTGACAATGGGGCCGATGCACCCGGCCCAGCCGGGTCGGTTACTTGCCGTCGCTAGTCCCCAAACCGGGGATGGCAAGACTTTCGTTGCGGCGAACTTGGCGGCGGCATTCAGCCAGCTGGGAACGCGTACACTGTTGGTCGACGCGAACATGCGCCAGCCGCGCATCGGTACCCTGTTCGGCGCTGCACAGGAGTGCGCTGGATTGAGCATGATCCTGTCCGGCAGGGCCGTGAAGCATGCGTTCCACCAGGCGAAGTCGCTCCCGAACCTGTTCGTTCTGCCGGCAGGCACCGTCCCACCGAATCCACAGGAACTGTTGCAGGGGGCCGCCTTCGAACTACTGCTGGAAGAACTCCGTCTCGACTTTGGGTATATCGTTATCGACACGCCGGCAGCTGAAGCCGGGGCTGACTACCGCATGGTCGCAGCGAGGACGAACGCCGTGTTGGCGGTGGCACGCCAGGACCGTACGTCGTACCGGGCGCTGGCGCAGGTCGTGAAGACTGTGGAACGTGGACCGGGAGTTTTCGCCGGCGTCGTCATGAACCGCTATTGAACACTGACGCAGCGTCGTCGACGTTGCGTACAGGGGCGGGCAGGGCTGGACAGCGTGCTAGAGCAGCATTCAGTCCGACAACGGATGTCCGCCAGGCGCGCTGAGCCGAGAAGCGAGCCGCGACCTTCCCGCGCGCCGCGCCCCGGACCGTATCGTCCCTGGGTAAACGCTTGGCCGTATGCTGCGCAGCGTTTTCCCGTTTCAAGCACGGTAAAGGCAGCTGCGCCGAGTGCAGCGCTTTCTCCCGTCATTGCGCAGGCGCGCAAAGCAAACACTTCCGAATATAGTACGCGCGCTATCGCTGATTGAAATCAAGGAGATTCCAATTAGCGCCAGCGTGAATCCCATTTTGTTCAGTGATCCGGATCGATTCAGCCATAGTCCGGATTAATTCCATAAATTTTTTTTTGACTATTGAATTCGATGGGAGGCTGTACTAACCTTCGTTGAAACGGACGGTCCGTTTACGTGATTCTATCAATCCACATTACTAATGGCATGCGCGTGTCATCAAATCAGCTGCCTGCCGGGTTTCCTGTTTATCACCTTGAGGAAAGGGATCTTTGAATGCCATCTTTTCATAATTTAATACTTGCCCGAGCAAACTCGGATTCGTCTAAACTTAAGGGAGCCAGTCATGGAGACGCAGGAAAGAATGAATTTACGAAAGAAGCCATTGGCCGCATTTCTATGCTTATCAATAGGGGTTATTCCCACTGTGACGGGGCAGCAGCCGACGGCGGCGGGAGCGGCTAGCAATGACGCCTGTTCCGATGCGGCTGCGGAAGCAAGTTTGCAACAACGCGAAACAGCTCTGCTTGGTGTCAAGCATGCGAATGAGCACGCCAATGCGCGTGCCAAGCAATGCAGAGTGGCAAAAGGATTAGAAAAAGTCAGTACGGCAGACCCCACAATCCTTGCCGCAGCCGCGAAACAGCCTACCAGTTCGATGGGTCAATGGGCCTCACCCATCCATATTCCTGTGGCGGGTATCACGTCGGTCCTGCTGAACAACGGCCAGGTGTTATTCTGGTCTTATGATCCAACGCAATGGGGAAATAATGCGTCTAATACCGGTGTGGCCTACCTGTGGGATCCGGTAAAGAACGTAGGGCACTCTATCGCGGCGCCGGAAAATATCTGGTGCGGAGGCCAAACGATCTTAAGCGATGGAAGGGTGTATCTTGCCGGCGGAAACTTGCGCTACCCCGACTCCACAGCGCCCGCTGGGCAGACTGGCTGGGAAGGCGCATTAAGCCACTACACTTTTAATCCCAATACCGCTACGTTCACCAAGCAGATTCCCGATATGTCAACCGGCCGCTGGTATCCAACCACCACCCAACTTGCCGATAACCGGGTAGTGATTACAAGTGGATACGACCAGAGTGGAAGCGAATATCTCACCCCTGTGGTTGAAGTCTTCACGCCGTCGGCCAGCATGGATGGGAATGGGACCATCACCGCCATTTCCCCGCACGCCCCAAGTGGTCTTTATCCTTTTCAGTACCTGCTCACTTCAGGGAAAATGCTGCAGGCCGGTCCCGACCAAACCAATACGACACTGCTGAGCGCCGACACCTGGAACTGGAGCAAAATTCCAGAAATGCAGTTTTCTCACTATGTGAATGGAAACGGCCTGGTCTATACCGATGCCTCTGTCACGCCGGCCAAACAGGTCGTCCTAATTGCCGGCGGTTCCAGCGGGCATGCAGTCATCGGTAATATTGACATGCTGGACGGCACCAACCCCAACGCCGGATGGAAGGCTTTCCCGAGCTGGTTGCAAGGTCGCCATAATTCAAATACGGTCATCCTGGCGGACGGAACATTGTTTACAGTCGGCGGCAATAACGCGACTACGACCTACGATAATCCGCTGTTCGAAAGCGAGCTATATACGAAGGCTCCAAGCGACACATCGGGAAGCTGGGTGCAGGTGATGCCCCATACGATCCAGGCTGCTTATCATTCGAGCGCCATTCTTTTGCCTGACGCGACAGTACTGCTTTCGCAGGATGATCAGGACAGATCGGCGACGGCACACATGGTCCAGGTTTACTCGCCGCCATATCTGTTCAAAGGCAGCCGGCCACAGATCACTTCGGCGCCAACCACGGCAACATGGGGGCAAACCGTTGCAGTCGGGACCGATACTTCGAAGATCTCCAGTGCCATGCTGATTGCGCCAGGTGCGACCACGCATGGAAACGACATGCATCAGCGCGCCATCAGATTGGCATCCCGCATTACCGGTCGCAGTCTGCAGGTGACGATACCTGCGTCGTCGTCCCTGGTGCCACCTGGGTACTATATGCTTTTCATTCTGAACGCGAGCGGCGTCCCGTCGGTCGCAAAATTCATGCGAATCTCATAGATGCCGTCAGCACCGGACAACCTGCAGCGCTTGTCGTTTGCTTGGCTGTCCAGGTGAGAAGAGTGGCGCCATCGCCATTGTCGAGTACCTAATTTTCGGCGGGTTCGGCCGTCGCCGATTTTGGAGGATGAGCAAGCGGGTTGCGCGCTAGCCTGCCGCGAATATAGTAGGCGAGCTGTCGCAGATTAGGATGAACCAGGCTTCCGATCAGCGCCAGCATCATAAAGCGAGAAATTCCGCCATATCGATACCCTTCAATGATGAATCGACACGCCTGAAGAGGAGCCTGCTCTCGCAACTGCGGCGCGATCCTCGCCCGCAGTCCAAAATAGGCGCGCTGCGAAATTTTCGGCTTCCATTCCTCGAGCAAAGCCAGCGATTTCATGGGCTTTGCCGCGCTTGCTCGGCCGACGGAACAGTTATCATATGTAATGCCAAGAGGCATATCGAGCATGACAAACTTCGCACCTTGCTCTTCCAGGCGCATGTAAAAGTCCCAATCCTCATGCAGGCGAAGGTCGGGCCGGTACATGACGGCGCGCGCAAGCTTCGTGGATAGCATCACCGTATTCTGGTCGAGATAGCCACCATTGACGAACACATAGTCTGCAATGGATTCGTTGGCGGCTTTGGCCCTCACTGGCCGAACCAAGGTCTCGCCCCGCCTCTGAAGGTGAGTTTTGGAATAAAGTACCGTATTTTCCCGGTCGGACAAGGATTCGAGAAGCGCAACTTGCCGCTCGAGCTTTTCCGGAAGCCAGACGTCATCGCTATCGAGAAATGCAATGTATTTCCCTTTGGCTTTCAGGATTCCCGCATTTCGCGCGGCTGCCGGCCCCTGGTTCGTCGCCAGAGAAACAACCTCAACTGGAAAAGGGAAGCTGGCAGCACGAACCGCCTCGACTGTACCGTCGTCAGAGCAGTCATCCGCGACAACAACTTCCAGCGAACGATAGGTCTGCTGCCGGACACTGGCGAGCGCTTGGAAAATAAGCTCTTTTCGGTTGAAGGTCGGAATTACGATGCTAACTGATGGAGTCATGTCATTCCTCCCGCTGAGGCACCACGGTTTATCAGGGTTAAACGCGGAAAATCCCTGTCCGGGAACGCTTACGACCGCAAGCCTGGACAGGATTGCACAGTCTCTTACTGGAAAACTTGATAAATGAAATGCTCGCCGACAGGTTTAGGCACCGGTAAACCGGCTACGCTCCCGATATTATCGACATATCTAAAACGTTCGCCTACCTTGCCCGCTGGCTATCGGCTTAGGCGAAATTTCTCAAAAGCCGGTTTGGGCGATCTATCGAATCGTATTAAACCATAAAAACATTCGGAATCGGCACCTGGCTTATAATGGCAAAAATCACGGTAGTTGTACCAGAATACGGGGCCAGCCCATGCCACGGATGACGCTTCGGCGAAGGTTCGCTCGACCATTCTGGCCTGTTGATTTTCGTCGATGACCGTGCCCCAAGGGCTCTTGCCGCCGGTGGGGGCCCCGAACTCGGTAATCCATATTTTCTTGTCGCCATCGCCGTGCTCTTTCATGATAGATAGCAAACTCGGGGACGTCAAAGCCATCTTGCGCCAGTTATGTGCCATCCAATCTCCCGGTATTCTCGGTGAGGTGTACGGATGATTTCCCAACGCATCGAAAAAACCGTGAGCCCCGTTCTGATACATCGCCATGAGGAAGTTCAAGGATTCGATCGAGGTGGCCGTCGTGGCCGGCTGGGCTAAGCCGCCAGAGACGACGAGTGCCTTGGGATCGGCTTTTTTGATTGCCGCATACGCGCGTCTTAGCAATTTGGTGTACGCGGCAGGATCAGGTGCGTTACCCCAGAATTGTCCAAGATTTGGTTCGTTCCAGATTTCCCAGGCATGCACACCCTTGGCGGCGTAGCGCGCAGCCAGGTGAGCAGCAAACTCGGCGTAGACCCCCGGTTCCAGTGGCGGATGAAATTTTCCTCGCTTGCCGCCGTTCGCCCAGGACGGAGTGTAGGCAATGAGGCCGAGCACATGAATCTCGGCTTTCGCGAGGCGCTCGACCACGTTGTCGTAGCGTTCGTACACGTAGTGCCCGCGGGCTGGTTCGATGACGCTCCAGTCGAAATCGAAACGCACCCATTTCACGCCTAAACGTTTGTAGTCCGCGATCGTGGCGGTCAGATCCGACTCCGTCAGCTCGTAGAGTTCGTTTCCATTGATGCCTTTTTGCGCAAGGGCGGGCATCGCAATGCCGCCGAGGACGGCGCAGGTGAGCAGGCGAGCGCAATAGCGTAAGCACAGTGCAGCCATATGTCGGCGCAGACGTTTCATGTTGCAGTCAAGCGCTAGCGCCAGCACTCGTCGTGCACTCGGGGTACCTGCATCCTGCGGCAGGAGGAAAGCCGCCTCAGGGCATACCATCGCCCGGGACCGATGCCAACGAAAAATCTGGAATCTTGGCAGATCCGGTCCATAGCAGAGGCGATCGACATTGCCAATAGTCGTGGCGCCATGAAGGAATCGGGTAACGACACTGACCAGGGGCAAGTCATGAGTACTCCGATAGAAAGCACATCATTTCGGCAAACAAGGCGCACGCACCCGAACTCAATAACGATTGATCACGACGCTGGTCAATGTCTCTAGGCCTCGCTCGGGGCCTGCATGACAGTGACATGCTCATTGTAAGGCGAACTGTGCTGCCGCACCAATACGAGTGTCACGCTGACGTCTACGGTGGCAATTCGGAATGATGGGGAAGGGGGAGGGCGCGGGCCCTTCCAAATCCACTGAGCGCTTGGATGGGCAATAATCTCACGTCTTCACACCGAGCAGTAGCCGCTGCTGCTGCAGAATGCTGCTAATGCATTGAACAATGAACGGGGCCGCGAGAGGACAGAGCGACGGTAAATGCGAGCGCAGCTAAAGGCAGCGATACGTCAAGCAGCGGCTGACAGCGCGCGGCAGGCCATCTGCGAGGCGCGTTGAAGAGGGGTGCGCCGAAGCTCGTGCCCAGCAAAGCCAACGATTCGGCGCAGCAAAAGAATCAAACGGCGGAGCAAGGAAGTAGCGAGCCGATGCGTAAAACGAGCAAATTATCCGATTTCTTGAGGCTTCGGATAAACTGGCAAATGCCTCAGCGCCGGTTGTCGAGTGGTGGAATACCCTTGACTCAACAGGGCGGACGCAGACAGCCAAAATAAGGAATTAGCGCTTCGCTGCGCCTTTCTTGCACCCATCACTAACTCGACATTATGTTCTGTAATGTCGAGTTCGTAACCTTTGTCCATGATTGGCGGCCAACTTCAGTCTAATCCCGAATTAGCGGTATGCGTAGACTGCTCCTGGGGTGGATTTATCTAAAGTTCGGCGCTAAGTCATGCCTAGTAACATCGCACTCTCCAGTGTCTAATTCCATTGCTAGGAATAAAGCGCACCATGCTCCAACAGATCGCGTCCCGCATTACTTCGCTCGTCAAATCTCAGCCCCACCAAAAAATTAGTGCAAACCGCGAGACATTCAGATATTTGCTCGATACCGCGAATGAATTGGCCAGCCGAGAGCCCTCAGCTCTGGCAAGTTTAATTAATGCCATTCTCCGGCCATTGCAGTCCGAACACATCCTGTCTGTCGCCGAGCGAGTGCAGCATGCCGCATGCGATCCTATCGACTTGTACCGACTGTTTTCACCGGATGATTTCTTCTCCGTTTTCGAGGAGAACGACTGTCTTCGTCTCGACGTTGAGGGCCATCAACTCGACCTGGCCAAGCACATTGTGATGCCAACCCCTTGGCGCAGAGCGGGCTTCGTGTCCGCCTTAGCATCCATCGGCTACGGCAAAACGTCTGGGCAATGGCGCCAAGACTCCAACCACGGTGTCACGCTGCTCTTGCCGTGGCACATCGGTCTTGTCACGGGCGGTAACCACTCGATTACGGCGGGCATTCTTGGACATGAAGGAGTCCTATCACCCACGGACGTACTTGATTTCACGCCGCTCCTTAATAGAGTAGTCTGCGACGGCGACTACTTCATCGATCGCTATTCAAACAAACCCATTGCACGTGCGAAGAATGGGCGCATGGCAGCTCTATACGAGATCGGTCGATTGCTCATGGCAACAGCCCACACTCGGATGCGCGTGTAGCGTAAGGGCGTACGACTCGGCACGAACAGGTCGCGACAATCTCTGCACACGCATGCAGAACCACGTATAGACACCTTGGCGGCTTCACTAGGCTTTTCGACGATCAAAACCCCGACCAGTCACGTGGATATAGTTTCTTGCACAATTTGGTAAGCCTTTTCTGCAAACTGACGGTGCTGCCCTGTGAAGGGCGGCTTTACGGATCTCGTATTTGACATAATATAGATTATGCGCACTTCAGCCACGCCGTACGGCAGCACGGTCATTTCGCCCGTCGCTTCACTGCATATCCATATTGCATCGGCCAATCCGGCTCCTCCTCGAACGCATGCTGTGCTTTCAGTGCCCAGTACGGTTCGCGCAGCAGTTCGCGCCCGACCAGCACCAGGTCGGCGTCGCCGCCGGTGATGATGTCGTCGGCCTCCTTCGAATCCGTGATCAGCCCGACCGTGCCGGTCAGGATGCCGGCGTCGTCGCGGATGCGGCGGCTGCATGGCACCTGGTAACGCTTGGCTACGGGAATGCGCGCGGTCGGCAGATTGCCACCGGTCGACACGTCGATGAGATCGACGCCCAGGTCCTTCAGGCGCCGCGACAGTTCGACCGACTGCTCGATGTCCCAGCCGCCAGCGACCCAGTCGGTGGCGGAAATGCGCACGAACAGCGGCAGCTCGGCGGGAATGGCGGCGCGCACCCGTTCGGTCACGCGCAGCACGAAGCGCATCCGGTTCTCCAGGCTGCCGCCGTACTGATCATCCCGCTGGTTACTGTGCGGCGACAGGAACTGGTGCAGCAGGTAGCGATGCGCGGCGTGGATCTCCAGTACTTTGAACCCGGCTGCAAGGGCGCGCCGTGCAGCCGCCTCGAAGGCGTCGACGATGCCGTCGATGCCCGCTTCGTCGAGCGCGACGGGCGCCGGATCGTCTGGATGGAATGGGATCGGACTGGGCGAGACCACCGGCCAACCGCCCTCTTCGGCCGTTTTCAGGGTCGCGCCGCCCGTCCAGGGTGCGGCGGTGCTTGCCTTGCGTCCCGCATGCGCGAGCTGGATGCCGGCGACGGCGCCCTGGCTGTTCACGAAGCGGGCGATGCGCGCCAGAGGTTCGATGTGATCGTCGCTCCAGATGCCCAGGTCGCCCGGGGTGATGCGGCCGTCCCGGGTGACGCCGGTCGCCTCGACGATCACGAGCCCGGTGCCGCCCACCGCACGGCTGCCCAGGTGCACCAAATGCCAGTCGTTGGCCATGCCTTCCTCGGCCGAATACTGGCACATCGGCGCCATGGCGATGCGGTTGCGCACGGTAAGGCTGCGCAGAGTTAGCGGGCTGAGCAGGTCAACTTCCGGCACTTCCTGATCGTGGGCAGCACCGGCCATCGCGCCGTGTGCGCTCGGCTGGGAAACCTGGGCGGTCAGCCCCGTGGGTTGGGCACTATTCGGATTCATTGTTCGCCTCCGGGTGAAAACAAAAGTGAATTTAGACAGCAACCGCGTGCACAAGCTCCGGTTTGTCCGTGCACGGCTCCTCGGCGCCCGCGCCGTACGTCCTGCGCTCCTTCTGCGACGAACGCGGGGCGACGGGCGCGCCCGGATGACCGGGTCGTTGCGGGATCAGTAACCCCTACGGCGGTTTCGCAGGACCATGATTCCGCCTACCACCGCAGTGGTGATGAGCGCCTTGCGCACCAGGCCGGCCGGGTTGTAGCGCAGCTCGGAGCGGATACCCATTTCCCCAAGCACATTAGGCAGGTGGCCATGCGCCAGGTCGTCGACGATGCCCTCGACCATGTTGACGCGGTCGGCGGCGAGCAGCACCAGCCAATGGCGAAGGTCGTTCTCCGGCAGTTTGTAGGCGAGGCGCCGGATCGCGCCCGACAGCCACTTCGGCGGCTGGGCCGTACCGAAGATCGGCGTGATGCCCGGCCGCTCCGGCGAGCAGAACACTTCGACGGTCTGCGCCTGCTGGACCGGCTGTCCCTCCGCCACGTGGATGAAGCGTGGCGGCGTGCGCTCCATCGGCACGGCCGGCCAGTTCTTGCGATCGAGGTCTGAGCCCCAGCCAGGGATGCGCTGCAGCTCTTCGCGGGGCGGACTACGCCGGTTCAGGTCGTAGTCGATCTGGCGCTCGTAGTCCACGTGGCCGTGGTGCTGTGGGTGGCGGCGCTGCTCGGCAAGATCGCGCTGGGCGATTTCGGTGTCCATGGCTGCTCCTTCAGTGAATGACGCTGGTCGCCATCGCGCGCGCCGAGGCTGCGCGCGGAGGGATCAGAACGGTTTTGATGCAATTGTCGTACTTGCTCGAGAAGATGTGATACGCGTCCGAAACCTCCTCCAGCGGCACCCGGTGGGTGATGATTTCCTTCGGGTTCAGGTGTCCCTGGCGGATGTGCTCGATCAGGTGCGGCACGTGGCGCTTGACGGCGGCCTGGTTCATGCGCATCGTGATGCCCTTGTTCAGCGCGTTGCCGATCGGGACGGCGTTGAAGGTCGGCCCGTAGACGCCGACGATCGACACGTTGCCGCCCTTGCGCACCGAGTTGATGGCCCAGAACAGCGCGGTCGCCGCGCCCGCCTGCAGCATGGTCCAGCGCCCGGTGATGGTCTGGGCTAGGCTGCCCGACGCCTCGCAGCCGACGGCATCGATACACACGTCCGCACCGAGCCAGTCCGTCATCTTCTTGATGTGCAAGGCCATGTCGCCGACTTCGCGGAAATTGATGATTTCGCAGCGGGCATAGCGCCGCACGAAGTCGAGCCGGTAGTCGACATGGTCGACCACGATGACACGGCCCGCGCCGAACAGCCAGGCCGATTTGGCGGCGAAGATACCAACCGGCCCGGCGCCGAACACCACCACGGTGTCGCCTTGCTTGATGTCGCCCATCTCGGCGGCCTGGTAGCCGGTCGGCAGCGCGTCCGTCAGCAGCACTGCGTCGTCGTCCACGATGTCGTCGGGGATTTTGTACGGCCCCACGTCGGCCATCGGGACGCGGACATACTCGGCCTGGCCGCCGTCGTAGCCGCCGGTGGTGTGCGAGTAACCGTAGATGCCACCCGCCGCCGTTGCCTCGGGGTTGGTGTTGTGGCAGTTGCTGTACAGCTCGCGCTGGCAGAAGAAGCACGAACCGCAGAACAGGTTGAACGGCACCAGCACGCGGTCGCCCGGCTTGAGCGTCTCGACCGCCGAGCCGACCTCCTCGACGATGCCGACGAATTCATGGCCGAAGGTGTGCCCGATGCGCGTGTCGGGCACCAGGCCGTGGTACAGGTGCAGGTCCGAGCCGCAGATGCAGGCGCGTGTGACGCGGACGATGGCGTCGCCCGGATGCTCGATCACGGGATCGGCTTTTTGCGAAGCGCGGATCCGGTATGGTCCACGATAGTTAGTCGCTAGCATAAAAACCTCCTGTCAAGATTGCCCTCATGGTCCCGCGCCCGCCGCGATCGGGCGAAAAAAGCCGGACACCAGCGATGGCGGCAGCTTCGTCAAAGAAGCGCGGGGCTTTTTTTGCAAATGCGCCCTGCCCCGCTAGGAACCCGGATGCAGGATCACCTTGGTCCAGCCGTGATCGCGCCCGTCGAAATGCTTGTAGGCGTTGGGCGCCTCGGCCAGGTTCAGTTCATGGGACACGATGAACGAGGGCTTGGCACGGCCGGCGTGGATCAGGTCGCGCAGTTGCCGGTTATAGGCCTTGACGGGGCACTGGCCGGTGGCGACGCGCTGACCCTTCAACCAGAGCATGCCCCAGTCGAGCGCGAGCTTCCCCTCTTTTGCCAGTGCGTCCGGGCCGTTCGGATCCTCCGGCACGAACACCCCGACCACCCCGATCCCGCCGGTGAACTTGACGGAGTTGATCAGGTTGTTCATCGTGAGGTTGGGACGCTCCTGCCGGTGGTGGTGGTGATCGTGGCACTGGTAGCCGACGCATTCGCAGCCCACGTCCGCGCCCATCCCATGGGTCAGGTTCATGACCCTCTGCACCGGGTCCTCCTTCGAATAATCGATCGCGATCGCGCCGATCGACTCGGCGAGCTTGAGCCGGTCGGAATGGCAGTCGACCACCATCACGCTGCAGGCCCCCTTGATCATCGCCGAGTGCGCGGCCATCAGGCCAACCGGCCCGGCGCCGTAGATGACCACCGCGTCGCCGGGCTTCATGCCGGCCAGTTCGGTTGCGTGCCAGCCGGTCGGGAAGATGTCGGCGCACATCACGTAGTCGGCCTGCTTTTCCTCCGCGTCATCCGGCAACTTCAGGCACATGAAGTCGGCCCAGGGCACGCGCAGGTATTCGGCCTGGCCGCCCTGCCATGGTCCCATGTCGGCAAAGCCGAAGGCACCGCCGGCCATGCCCGGCTCGTTCGCGTTCAGGCAGTAGTTGGTCAGCCCGCGTTCGCAGTTCCTGCAGTGGCCACAGCTGATATTGAAGGGCAGGCAGACATAGTCTCCTGGCTTGATCCGCTCGACCGCAGGACCGACTTCCAGGACCACGCCGAGGTTCTCGTGGCCGAACACGCGCCCCTGCTCGAAATCGGTCCGGCCCTCGTACATGTGGAGGTCGGAACCGCAGATGTTGGTGCTGGTGATCTTGACGATGGCATCCGTCGGGCGTTCGATCTTGGGATCGGGCACGTCTTCGACGGCGACCTTGTTGGGACCGCGATAGACAACAGCTTTCATAATCTGCTCCTATGATCCGCCAGGAACAAGCTTGCCCTGCATGACAGGACGCCGGCGCTTCCCGGCAGTTGTTGATGAAACCCGCGGGACGTACCCATGGGCGCTCCTACCACCGCGGGAGCATGGCCCCCACCGCGAAGGTGTCCACCCATGGTGAATACGGGCCGGCCAATAACAAGGGAAGGCTCTTAAACTATTTTTTTTGCATCGACCTGCCGATTCGACGCAGGTGCGGGGCCAGTACAACGCGTGTGCAGGTGGTCGTCCGGGTCGGGATGTGCGCCTACATATACATCGTATGTCTCGTGCCAGAATGAGGATCCATGCCGTGCAGGCTGTTCAGGCTGTTGTTTTGTACAGTGCCGCACGATCCGCGACTGCGCTGCACTGACATCTTGAGCCAGGAATGTGTAAGTCGCGCTGCGCCGGGTGAATAGCCCGTCGAAGTCGACCAGGTTTTCAATCGACATTCGCCGGACAGCCTACGCCAGGCAGGTCGCGCGGACGCCGTCGGCAGCCAGCGACAGCAAGTTGCCCCGGTTTAGTTGAGAAAGTCTCGTGAGGCAGGCCCGGTGCCGGCATCAGCGCGGACAATGCCCACCTGTTGCGCGCGCGCCTTCCTGTTTTACAGGCCTGCCCGAAATCGGCGCCGAACTGGGCGCCTTCGGATCCGGCGTGCTGGCGCCTTCACTTGCGCGTCGATGCCCGCATCGAGATGCGTCGCTGTTCGACTAACGGTTTTTTTCGGACCACATCAGAACCGATGCCTACGCGGCCAACCATAAGAAATGGTGGGGCAGCAAAGCCGTGGCGCCGCTACTGCAAGCGCGGCAGCTTCAAGCCGCAAGTCGGGAACGGAGCGGGTGGCGACCAGCACATGCTCTCGTCACTGCCCGGGTCGAGCCGCCCTCCTTTACCGTCCAGGCGGCAAAATGAGCGGGTTGGCCTCAGGCTGAACTAAGCTAAACTTGCGGGTTCTCCTGTAGACCCCGTGCCTTGCCAGAGCAAATGCGCCGCGATGCCACGGCGGCATGTGCGATGCGCCCCATCCTGGAACATTATGCCTTCACAGAATTTCATACGAAAAGACATTGGCCTGCGGGTCCGCATGACATTGCTGATGTTGGTGGCGGTCATACCGTTCATCGCCATTCTCATCGCAGGACGCATCCACAAATACCACGAAAAGACGGACAACATTTATAGCGAGGCGGTTTTGCTCGCGTTGCAGATTGCTGCGTACCCACAGCAGGTCATCCCCGATCCCTACGCCTACCTGAGCAACTTCAGTTTTCTGCCGGAGATGCAGAAGCCTGAAAACTGTAGCGCACTGCAAAAACTGACCCAGTCCGTACTCAGGACCAATCCCTACTTCACGACCGTGGCGGTGTTCCTGCCCAACGGTGATCTGATCTGTCCGGAGTCCGATGCCGCCGAGCCGCGAAACGCGATGGATCGCGACTACTTCCGCCGGGTCCTGCGCGAACAAAAATACACGATTAGCAATCTTGTGATCGGCAAACTATCCGGAAAACGGTCGATTATCTTTTCCCATCCCATGACGGATGAGCGAGGCAAACTCAAGTATGTGTTGACCCTGGGTCTTGACGCGGATTGGCTGACCAAATACCTGAACGATGCAATGCCGCAGACTCAGCTTTCTCGCCAGGTTGTCGTCATGGCGGTCGACGATAGCGGCACCGTCATCGCCGCCACATCCGGCTCCGGTACGCATGCCACCATGAAGATCACGGGATGGGATGCATTGGCCCCTCGGTTACGTGAATCGAAAACATTTGTACGCGATGAAACATGGCGCGATGGCGTCCGTCGAGCCACCGCCTACGTTCCGCTTTTCGCCTCACCTTCCGGGGTCGTGCGTATTCGCGTCGGCGTCCCGCTCGCGCCGGCGCTTGCTGTCGTTCATCAAGACAATGTAGAGAAACTGTCGGCAGCCGCCCTGGTTGTGTTCGCAATATTGGGCATCACATGGTTGGCGAGTGAACAGCTGATCGTACGTCCGATTAACCGCATCCGGGCGGCCGCAACAGCCCTTACCGAAGGGAATTTCGCGGCCCGCGTGCCCGGCGGCCGCGAAAAAGGCGAATTGGGTGAACTGGCGAGGGCCTTCAATTCGATGGCTGAGCAGATCCAGGGCGATCGCGACAACCTGAGCGTCCTGGCAACACGCGATCCCCTGACCGGCCTTCCGAACCGCACCAGCATTCGCAGCGAGCTCGAGAAATCGATTGTCACCGCCGAGCAATCGCAATGCTCGGTCGCCGTCATCCTGCTCGACCTGAACGGCTTCAAGGAAATCAACGACAGCCTTGGCCACCCCGTCGGCGACAAGGTGCTGGTACAGATCGCCAAGGCGCTCGAGGAGGCCACGGCAGGCCATGGGAAGGTCGGCAGGCTGGGCGGCGACGAATTCGTCGTGTGGCTCGAGCATGTGCTTGACGAGGGCAGCGCGGAAAAGCTTGCGCGCCGCATCATCGACAGCATCAAGAAGCCGATCACCGTCGAAGGACAGCAATTCTTCCTTTCGGGGAGTGTCGGGATAGCGCTTTTCCCCGCGCACGGGCGCGACGTGGATACCCTTTTGCAAAATGCAGACATTGCGATGTACAAGGCCAAGGCCGCAAACCTGCAGCTGCCTGTTTTCTACGGTCGAGAAATGAACGAGCGTCTGGTGGAGCGCCTGCGGATGCAAAACCTGCTGAGCCAGGCGGTGGCAAGGCAAGAACTGGAACTGCACTATCAGCCAAAGATTGCGTCGCTTACGGGCGACATCAGCGGCGCGGAAGCGCTCGTCCGCTGGCGGCATCCCGAACTGGGCCTGGTGTCGCCAGCGGAGTTCATCCCCCTGGCCGAGAAAACCGGCCTGATCGTCGAGATCGGCGAATGGGTCTTGGCGGAGGCCTGCCGGCAGCTGAAGTCGTGGCAGTCGGAGCTTTCTCAGGATTTCAGCATCGCCGTCAACGTGTCGCCGCGCCAGTTCAGCGATCCTGGACTGCTCGGTAAATTCCACCATATCCTGACGCAAACGGGCGTAAAAGCCTGCCAGGTCGAACTCGAGATCACGGAAGGCGCGCTCATGCATAACCCAGCGCACGCGATCGAAGCCCTGGAAGCGCTGCGCTCGCTCGGCACGAAAGTGTCGATCGATGACTTCGGCACGGGCTATTCCAGCCTCAGCTACCTGAAGCATCTTCCGGTTGATGCACTGAAGATCGACCGTTCATTCGTATCGGGACTGCCGGAAAACAAATCGGATCACACGCTCGTCAGTGCAGTCGTCGCCATCGCAACCGACCTTGGCTTGCGCGTTACCGCGGAGGGTGTCGAGACCGAAGCGCAATTCCACACGCTCCGGTCGATCGGATGCGGAGAAATGCAGGGCTATTATTTTTCCCGTCCCCTGCCCGCAAACAGCTTTTTGGCGGCGATCAAGCAAGTAAGCACGCATCAACAACATTGAAAGCGCATGGAACCATCTGCCTACATCCCGGTATAAACAGGACCGCCAACGCTTGGCGGCCGATCGTTGACCATGAAAACTGGAGGATAGAGATGAGAAACATACCGAAAGCGCTGGCCTGCACCGTCGGCGCGCTGATCCTGGCCGGCAGCGTCGATGCCCAGGCCGGCGACTTCTACCGGCAGCGCAACCTGGTCTCGGACAGCGCCGCCGTGCGCGCCGAACATCGGGACCCGCACCTCGTGAACGGCTGGGGCCTCGCCTTCAATCCCTACGGCGTGGCCTGGGTGGCCGACAACGGCACCGGCTACTCCACCCTGTACGACGGCGCCGGCAATCCGCAGAGCCTGGTGGTGCAAATCCCCGGCGCCGGTAACGCGACCGGCAACCCCACCGGCACCGTGTTCTACGGCGGCAACGGCTTTGTGGTCAGCAAGGGCGCCGTTTCCGGGCCGAGCCGCTTCCTGTTCGTCAGCGAGGACGGTGGCATTGCCGGCTGGGCGCCCACGGTCGACATGACCCATGCGATCCGCGTCGTCGATAACAGCGCCAGCCACGCCATCTACAAAGGCGTGGCGATCAGCGGCAACGGGCGGGGTCAGTTGCTGTATGCGACGGACTTCCACAACGGCAAGGTCGACGTGTACGACAGCAGCTTCCACCCGGTCGCGCTGCCCGGCAAACCATTCTACGATCCCGCCCTGCCCGCCGGCTACGGCCCGTTCGGAATCCAGGCCATCAACGGCGACCTCTACGTCAGCTACGCCAAGCAGGACGAGGAGCGCAAGGACGACGTGAAAGGCCGTGGCCTTGGTTACGTCGACGTCTACGACACCGACGGCCGCCTGGTCCGGCGTTTCGCTTCGAACGGCGCGCTGAACGCTCCCTGGGGCATGGCACTGGCGCCGGCCAGCTTCGGCAAGTTCAGCAACCGCCTGCTGGTCGGGAACTTTGGCGACGGCATGATCGATGCCTACGACCTCGACAGCGGACGCTTCGTCGGCCGCCTGAAGGGCGCGGACCACAAGCCGGTCCGGATTTCCGGACTGTGGGGCATCGCCTTCGGCAATGGGCTGAACCAGCAGCCGGTCGATACCCTGTTCTTCGCCGCCGGCCCCAACGACGAGAACAATGGCCTGTATGGCCGGCTCGACCTGATGCCGGACGACCAGCACGACGACAGCAACGAGGCCGAGTGAGCGCCACGGCCGTCCCGCCCGTCGCACGGCCGAAGCTGGCTGCGCGGCGGCTCAGAGCAGGTATAGCAGCACCGCACCCGCGCCCAAGCTCAAGAAACTGCGCCTTTTCATGTTTGGCTCCCTCGCTCGTCATATGAATCCAGTCTGCGACCGCCGCAGCGTGGTTTCATGACCACCGTCTTTACAGGCGGTCGGGCCATGGCCGCCTTTATCGTCGCCACCACATTTCGTAGCGCTCAAGGCATTGGATGACGGTGTGATTCACGCAACGGCGCATGCCGGTCGCAGCCGGCGGCGCGGACGAAGCCTGTGCAGGCCGGCTGCGGCCATGTACCATGAGCGCCGTTCCGCCTGACTACGAAAGACACCATGACCATTACCGCCCTTCGCCGCGCCCTTTTCCTTGCCGCCCTTGCCGCCGCCTGCGCCGTCCCGGCGCGCGCCGACAGCGTCGCTTCGTCCGCCTCCAGCGCCGGCTCGGCCTCGTCCGCCAGCATTTCCGATTCGATCGGCGGCTCCAGCAACAGCTCGAACCGCGACCGCCGCGTCGCCGCCGGCGACTACCGCGTGATCGACGTCGCGCAGGCGCCCGCCAAGGCCGAGACCACCCGCCTGACCCTGCGCGCCGTCGGCGGCGAGGCGGCCCAGGAATTCACGCTGGACGTGCCGAATCGCGCCCTGGCCGCGCGCGCTGTCGGCGCCGGCGCGATCGTGCGCGTCAACGAGCGTGTTTACGGCTACGAATTCGCCTACGCCGATACCAGCCAGCCGTTCTTCCTGGCCCTGCAGGACGACTGGTACCGCGAGCTGGGCTCGCGCCAGGTCACCATCTGATGTTGCGGCGCTGCGCGGCCGCCGCGCTGGCCGCGATCGGTCTCGGCGCAAGCGCCGCCGCCTGGGCCGGCATCCCGACGTTCTGCGAGCGCGGCAAGCAAGTCAGCGCCGCCGACCAGGACCGCGTGCTGCGGTTTGCCGGCGCGGTCAAGCAGGAACTCGAGGCCTCGGGCGGACGGGTCGCGTTGATCTCGCGTGCCGGCCTGGACCTGAGCCGCTTCGGCCTGCTGTATTCGCACGCCGGCGTCGCCCTGAAAGACGATGCGGCCGGCGCCTGGACCGTGCGCCAGCTGTATTACGCCTGCGACGAATCGCGTCCACGCCTGTTCGACCAGGGCGTGGCCGGCTTCGCGCTGGGTGCCGACGCGCCGGGCCAGGGCCACGTATCGCTGGTGTTCCTGGATGATGACGAGGGCGCGCAGCTGGAGCGGGCCGCGCGCGACCGGCGCCTGGCGCTGGCGCTGCTGGCCGGGCGCTACAGCGCCAACGCCTATGCCTTCGGCACGCGCTACCAGAACTGCAATCAGTGGGTGGCCGAGATCCTGGCCAGCGCCTGGGGCCGTCTCGACGGACAGGACGCTGCGCGCGAACGCGCCCAGGCCTGGCTGCGCGAACAGGGATATGCGGCCGGACCGGTGAGGGTGGCGTCGCGCTGGCTGATGTTCGCCGGCCAGTTCGTGCCGCTGGTGCACGTGGACGACCATCCGCTCGACGACGTCTACGCGCTGGCCCTGCATGTGAGCGTGCCGGCCTCGATCGAAGCCTTCGTGCACGGGCGGGCGCCGCGGGCGCGCCGCGTGGAGCTGTGCCACGACACCCGCCACATCGTCGTGCACCGCGGCTGGGACGCACTGGGACCGGGATGCACGCCGATGCCGGACGATGAGGTGATTCGCCTCGACTCCTGATTAACGTGTTGCGTCACAAGAAATGGCCGCCATGCTGCTCCCGGCCGCCGTGTCGGTGACGGCCGGCTTGTGACTCGGCGTCACAAATCCGTGACGCATCACATTAATGGACGCGCATGGATTGCCCAGGACTTGCCTTAACGTAAGGCCTCACGAATAATGTGTACTCCCGCCAACCTGCACACGCCATGAAACAGCCGGAAGACCAACGCACCATCGAACTCGCCCTCGAGGCCGCCGCGGCGCGCAAGCGCGGGCGTCCGCCCAAGGCCGACAAGCTCAGCGACGCGGAACGGGCGCGCCGCTACCGGGCGCGCCAGAAGATGATGCCGAAGGACGACTGGAACTACGAACAGCTGACCGTCCTCACCCGCACCGAGATCCTGCGCCTGACCAGCGGCGCGGCCGCCAAGCCGGCCTCCGAGAGCGAACTGGTCGCCAACTGGGCCTACGGCATGTTCCTGCTGTGGGACCGCACCACCGCCCAGTGTCAGCGCCCGGACGACCGCAGCGAGCTGCTGGCGCTGGTCAGCGCCTGAGGACACGTCCGCGGCCGCGCGGATGGCATCCACCTCGCGCGGCCGACGATCCCGGCCCCGTTGCGTCCTGTGCTGCGCCGCACCGGCTACGTGAACTCCCGAACAGACGGGAGGCGCGCCCGGGGCCATGCTGGCGATCCCACGCCAAGGAGGGCCATCGCGATGGACAAGGAAGGCAGCAGCCATGAACCCAGCATGCCGTCCGGCGGCTGGGGCTCCCTGAAGGAAGTCGGCACCATCCTGCTCCAGGAGCGGGTTCCTCCGCAGCGCGCGGCGATCCTGCTCAAGCAAAACAAGCCGGACGGCTACGCCTGCGTCAGCTGCGCCTGGGCCAAGCCGGCCCATCCGCACCCGGCCGAGTTCTGCGAAAGCGGGGCCAAGGCCACCGCCTGGGAAATCACCAGCAAGCACATCGACGCCGATTTCTTCGCCCGCCACACGGTGCGCGACCTCGAACGCTGGCACGACCACGACCTCGAAGACGCCGGCCGGCTCACCGTGCCGCTGCGCTGGGACGCGGCCTCCGACCATTACGTGCCGATCTCCTGGGACCAGGCCTTCGGCGAGATCGGCGCCCACCTGCGCCAGCTCGATCCGAAGAGCGTGGTCTTCTACAGCTCCGGCCGGGCCTCGCTGGAAACGTCCTATATGTACCAGCTGCTGGCGCGCATGTACGGCAACAACAATCTGCCGGACAGCTCGAACATGTGCCACGAAAGCACCTCGGTGGCGCTGCCGAAGAGCATCGGGGTGCCGATCGGCACGGTCGTGCTGGACGATTTCGAACGTACCGACTGCATCCTGTTCTTCGGCCAGAACGTGGGCGTGAACAGTCCCCGCATGCTGCACCAGTTGCAGGAAGCGCGCCGGCGCGGCGTGCCCATCATCACCTTCAATCCGCTGCGCGAGCGCGGACTGGTCAGCTTCGTGAATCCGCAGTCCCCGACCGAGATGCTGACCGGGCACGAGACGCCGATCAGCACCCAGTACCTCCAGCTCCGGGCGGGCGGCGACACCGCCGCGCTGATGGGCCTGTGCAAGGCGGTCATCGAGGAAGACGACGCGGCGGCCAGGCGCGGCGAGGCGCCCGCCGTCGACCATGGTTTCATTACCGAACACACCCACGGTTTCGACGCATTCGCCGACAAGGTGCGAGCCACCTCCTGGAGCGAGATCGAGCAGGAAGCGGGCCTCGACCGCGCCGACCTGCGCGACGCCGCGCGCGTCTACATGGGCGCGCAGGCCGTCATGGGCGTCTACGGCATGGGCCTGACCCAGCACCGCAACGGCGTGCAGAACGTGCAGATGCTGGTCAACCTGCTCCTGCTGCGCGGCAACATCGGCAAGCCGGGCGCCGGCATCTGCCCGGTGCGCGGTCACTCCAACGTGCAGGGCCAGCGCACCGTCGGCATCACCGAAAAGCCGGAGCTGGCGCCGCTCGACAAGCTGAAGGAACAGTACGGCTTCGAGCCGCCGCGCGACAAGGGTTTCAACACGGTCGAGGCCTGCAAGGGCATCCAGGACGGCAAGGTCAAGGCACTGGTCAGCCTCGGCGGCAACCTGGTGCGGGCCGTGCCCGACCATGGGCCGATGGACGCCGCCTGGCGCGCGCTGCCGCTGACGGTGCAGATCTCGACCAAACTGAACCGCAGCCACCTGGTGCACGGGCAGGCCGCATATATTCTCCCTTGCCTCGGTCGGATCGAGATCGACCGCCAGGGCGGCATCGAGCAGGCGGTGTCGGTCGAGGACTCGACCGGCTGCATGCACGGCTCGCGCGGCATGGCCGAACCGGCAGCCGGCACGCTGCTGTCGGAACCGGCGATCGTCGCCGGCCTCGCCAAGGCCGTGCTTGCCACGAATCCGAAAGTCGACTGGGACGCCTGGGTGCGCGACTACAGCAAGATCCGCGACGCCATTGCCGACACCTATCCGGAGATCTTCCACGACTTCAATGCGCGCATGTGGACGCCGGGGGGCTTCCGCAAGCCGGTCGCGGCCGCCCAGCGCCAGTGGAAGACCCCGAACGGCAAGGCGAATTTCACGGTGCCGGACAGCCTGGCGGTCGATCCGGACATGCCCGACCACCCGGACACCCTGCGCCTGTTCACGGTACGCAGCGACGGCCAGTTCAACACCACGATCTACAGCCTGGACGACCGCTTCCGCGGCGTCGAAGGCGACCGCAAGGTGCTGCTGATGTCGCGCGCCGACATGGACGCGCGCGGCCTGCACGACGGCGAACGGGTCTCGGCCAGCACGGCCACCAGCGACGGCGTCGAGCGCCGCGTGGATGGACTGAAGGTGATGGAATACCCGGTGCCGCCGGGCTGCGTGGCAGGCTATTACCCCGAATGCAATCCGCTGCTGCCGCTCTGGCACCATGCGAAGGAGAGTTTCGTGCCGGCCGCGAAGTCGATTGCGGTGCGGATTCAGGCAAAACGCTGAGGACTAGATCATGAGCAAGCTGGACCAGGAAGACCGCAACGACATGTCTACCCAACAATTCGCTTTTCCCAAGCAGCGCAAGGAACCACTCGAAGACGCGAGCCACGTGCGCAGTGCCGTCGCCCGCTTCAAGCAGGTCGAGGGCGTCACGGACCAGGAGCGGGACGAGGCCTGGGCGCGGATCCGCGCCGCGGCGAAAAAGTTCGATGTCGAGCTGGACGAGAGCGATTGGCGGGAGATCGGGTCGGGCGGGAAAGGCAAGCACTGAGCCGGCCGGCGATCGTCAGGTGCCCGCCTTCTCCGCCTCGACTTGCTTGATGACTTCATGCGCCACCTTGAAGCTGTCCAGCGCGGCGGGCACACCGCAATAGATGCATGCCTGCAGTAAGACTTCCTGGATTTCCGCGATCGATACGCCATTGTTCAAGGCGCCGCGAACATGAAGCCGGACTTCGTTCGGACGGTTCAGCGCAGTCAGCATTGCCAGGTTCAGCATGCTACGGGTGCGGCGATCGAGCTGTGGGCGGGTCCAGATCTCGCCCCAGCACCATTCCGTCGTCATTTTCTGCATCGGTATCATGAAGTCTTCGACCTCGTTGACCGATTTGTCGACGTATTCTGCGCCGAGCACTTCACGGCGGACTTCCAATCCCTTGGCGAACTGCGGCGTATTGAACTCTGCTGGAAAAGGCACGGTCATCTCCGAATAGTTAAGCTGATGCCTCAGTGTAGCGGTGCATTGCAGGCATGCCAACCCACACGCAGCCAAGTCCAATTAACGTGACGCATCACGCAAAGCAAAGGCCCCGCGGTGACATGGACCCTTGATCCGACTATAATTTCCGCCTTTCGGTCCACCGATTCGCCAGGAATTGCCCCATGTCACTGCTCGCAAACCAGCTCGAACTGCTGTCCCCCGCCAAAACCGCCGAGATCGGCCGCGAAGCCATCCTGCACGGTGCGGACGCGGTGTACATCGGTGGCCCGGCCTTCGGCGCCCGCCACAATGCCAGCAATCCGCTGGAAGACATCGCCGCCCTGGTCGAGTTCGCGCACCGCTACCGTTCGCGCATCTTCGTAACGATGAACACGATCATGCACGATGCCGAGCTCGAAACGGCCCAAAAGCAGATCTGGCAGCTGTACGAGGCCGGGGTCGACGCCCTGATCATCCAGGACATGGGCCTGCTGGAGCTGGACCTGCCGCCGATCCAGGTGCACGCCTCGACCCAGTGCGACATCCGCACGGTGGAGAAGGCGCGTTTTCTTTCCCAGGTCGGCTTCAGCCAGCTGGTGCTGGCGCGCGAGCTGACGATCGAGCAGATCAAGGCGGTCCGCGCCCAGGTCGAGACGCCGCTCGAATACTTCATCCACGGCGCCCTGTGCGTGGCCTTCTCGGGCCAGTGCTATATCTCGCATGCCGACAACGGTCGCAGCGCGAATCGCGGCGACTGTTCCCAGGCTTGCCGCCTGCCGTACACGCTCTCCGACGGCCAGGGCCGCGTGGTCGCCTTCGAAAAGCACCTGCTGTCGATGAAGGACAACGACCAGAGCCGCAACCTGGAAGCGCTGATCGATGCCGGTATCCGCTCGTTCAAGATCGAGGGGCGCTACAAGGACATGGGTTACGTGAAGAACATCACCGCCCATTACCGCCTGCTGCTGGACGAGATCATGGAGCGCCGCCCGGAACTGGCGCGGGCGTCGAGCGGCCGCACCAACGTCCTGTTCACCCCGGACGTCGACAAGAACTTCCACCGCGGGCACACCGATTACTTCGCCACCGGCCGCCAGCAGACCATCGGCGCCTTCGATTCGCCGAAGTACGTGGGCGTCGAACTGGGCACGGTGGCGCGCATCGGCGGCGACAACTTCGACCTGATCACCAACGCGCCGATGGCGAATGGCGACGGCCTGAACTACATGCACAAGCGCGAGACGGTCGGCATCCAGGCCAACACCGTGCAGAAGCTGGGCGAGGATGCCGAAGGCCAGCGCTGGCGCGTGTTCCCGAACGAGCCGGTAGCCGGCCTGGCCGGCCTGAAGGTCGGCACCACGCTCAGCCGCAACCGCGACCACCAGTGGGAATCGGCGCTGACCAAGAAATCGTCCGAGCGCAAGGTGGCGGTCGACCTGCTGCTGTCGGAAGTTGAAGGCGGCTTGCGCCTGAGCGTCACCGACGAGGACGGCATTACGAGCCATCTTGACGCGGCGCTGGCGCTGCAGCCCGCCCAGCAGGCGGAACAGGCCGAAGCCGGCTTGCGCACCAGCCTGGGCAAGCTGGGCAACACGATGTTCGAGGCGCGCTCGGTCAAGCTGGCGCTGTCGCAGCCGTGGTTCGTGGCGGCAAGCAGCATCAACGCGCTGCGCCGCGACGCCATCGCCACGCACGAGGCGGCGCGCCTGGCCAGCTGGCAGCGCCCGGAGCGCGCACTGCCGGCCGAGCCGCCGGCCGTCTATCCGGAAGCCCAGCTCAGCTACCTGGCCAACGTCTACAACGACAAGGCCCGCGCTTTCTACCGCAAGCACGGCGTGCAGCTGATCGCCGCGGCCTACGAGGCGCACGAGGAGCCGGGCGAGGTGTCGCTGATGATCACCAAGCACTGCCTGCGCTTCTCCTTCAACCTGTGCCCGAAGCAGGCCAAGGGCGTGCAGGGCGTGCAGGGCCAGGTCCGCGCCGAACCGATGACCCTGGTCAGCGGCGAGGAACGCTACACCCTGAAGTTCGACTGCAAGCCCTGCGAGATGCACATCATCGGCGCCATGAAGCCGCACATCCTGAACTCGCCGCCGCCGTCGGCCATTCCGTACAGCCCGCTGGTGTTCCACCGCCAGCGCCCGCGGGCTTGAAAGCCACTATAATCGAGCTCAGCCATTTTTTCGAAAGCGCTCGATGAAAGCCCGCTCCCTGCCTGCGTTGCTGGTCCTGCTCTCGGTTTCCGGCGCCGCGCTGGCCGACGATGCCGCCATCCTCCAGTGCCGCATCCTCGGCGACAGCCAGGCGGCCGCCGCAGCGGCCGCGCGCACCGAACAGCGCTTCGGCCTGGAGCAGGCCAAGCGCAAGGAGGCCGAGCCGCAGTCGATCCAGAGCACGATCGAGGGCGACTTCGACGGCTGGGACCCGGGCGCGCAGATCCGCCTCGCCAACGGCCAGGTCTGGCGCGTGGTCGACGGCAGCAGTGCCGTGCTGTCGCCCATGAAGAACCCGCAGGTCAAGGTGACGTGCAACATGCTCGGCACCATGTTCCTGGAAATCGAAGGCACCAACAACTCGCCCAAGGTGCGGCGCGTGCGCTAAGTACTCACCAGCTCGGTGTGCCCGAAGCCCTTCGAGTAATCGATCACCGACACCATCTGCGGCCGGATCCGCACGAAGGCGACCTCGTGCGCCATGTCGGGCCCGCACCATTCCGATACCGCCGGGAAGCGCCGCTCCAGGCAGGCGGCCGCCTCGGCGGCTTCGCGCGGGTCGTCGAGCAGCTCGGCGCTGGCGCTCATCGACAGTCCGCGGATTTCTCGCCAGTCGTGGTACGGCAGGTTGATCGTCAGCGACACCTTGCCATTGCCGCGGATGTTGTCCGCCTTCTGGCTGTGCCTGCCGATGCCGACGTAGATCAGCATGTTTTCGTGGGCAAAGCTGACCGTGGTCGCCTGGGGATAACCGTCCGGCCGGATGGTCGCGAGCGTCAGGTCCTGCGCCGTGTCGAGCACCCGCAAGACGAAAGCCTGCTGTTCCTGTTCCATCATCCCTCCCCGCGATGTGCGCCCGCCACCAGGCGCGCGACCGCTTCCTGCGCGATCTCCGGCGGGATCGTGTGTTCGCCCTCGAATTCCCGGTACGTCAGCGGATAGCCCCCGGCGCGCAGCTCGCGCACGATGCTGCGGCTGCACGGGCCGATCGGCAGAATGCCGTCGCGCGTGCCGTGCGAGATGAACAGGTCCGGCCGCCCGCGCCGCGTGCCCGGTCCGATGAAACCCGGCGATAACGCCAGCACGTGGCTGAACAGGTCGCCGTTGTTCAGGCCCAGCGACAGCGCGTACGAGGCGCCGTCCGAAAAGCCACCCACCGCCAGCCGCCGCGGATCGACGGCGCAGTGGGCGAAGGCATGGCCGAGGGCGGCGTCGGCCAGGGCAAGGTCGGGGCCGTAGCGGCGCCGCGCGATGATGTCCCAGGTAGAGGCGCTCGAGGTCGGCGCGACCAGGATCAGGCCGGCGTGCTCGGCCAGGTGCAGCAGCATGCGCAGGCCGTCGTGGGCATGGCCGCCGGCGCCATGCAGCAGCAGGACCAGCGGCGCCGGCCGGGCCGGCTTGACACTCTCGGGCACGAACAGGTAACTGTCGCGCCGGCCGCCGAGGGGCAGCGTGTGCAGCCCCGGGGCCGGCACCGCGCGCGGGCCTGTCAATGGATGAGGCCGCGCCAGCAGCCGGTCCGGATCGCTCATGCTCCCTCCGTCCTTACACGGGAATTGTATCGTCCGACGCGATCCGAAAACGCACGGCACGAGGTCTGCACGAGAAGCGCTCGCAGAACGGCGACGGCGCGCCGCCCTCGCGGGCCGGCGCGCCGTTGCTATATCCGGGCGGGCAAGTCAGATGTAGTAGATCAGCGCAGCCAGGCCGACGACCAGGCCGACCTTGGTCGCCTTGTACGCGGTCTTGTTCCAGGCCTTGTAGCGGCGGCGGTACTGGCCCATCACGTGCGAGATGCGGAACAGCTTGCTCACCAGGCCGGTCTGGTCGCCGGTTTCGTTGGGCGAGGCGGCCGCCGTCATCATGGTGCGGCCCAGCCAGCGGTTGACCGCCTGCGCCCAGCGGAAGCGCAGCGGGCGCTCGACGTCGCAGAACAGGATCACGCGGTCTTTCCCGCTGGTGTTCTCGGCCCAGTGGATGAAGGTTTCGTCGAAGATCACGCCCTGGCCGTCGCGCCAGCTGTAGCGCTGGCCGTCGACTTCGATGAAGCAGCGGTCGTCGTTCGGCGTGGCCAGGCCCAGGTGGTAGCGCATCGAACCGGCGAAGGGATCGCGGTGCGGATTCAGCTTGGCGCCCGGCGGCAGCTCCGCGAACATGGCCGCCTTCACCGACGGGATGCCTTGCAGCAGCGCATAGGTCTTCGGGCACAGGCGCGCGGCCGAGGGATGGCTGGCGTCGTACCACTTCAGGTAGAAGCGTTTCCAGCCGGTCTTAAAGAAGGAGTTGAAGCCGGCGTCGTTGTTCTCTTCGGATGCCTTGATCTTCTGCAGCGCGACCAGGTGCAGCGCCTCCTCGCGGATCACTTCCCAGTTCTGCTGCAGGATGTCCAGCTCGGGAAATTCGCGTACCGGAATATAGGGCGTGCTCGGCACCTTGGAAAACAGGTGCATGAAGATATTGATCGGTGCCATGAACGACGAATGGTCGAACAGCTGGCGGCCGAACGGCAGGCGGACCTTACCGCGGAAATGAATATGCAGGACGGAAAGGATGAGAAAACCCACGACTGCCCACTTCATTACGCCTCCACTTGCACCTATCTATACGGAGCGCAAGGATACCATAGGCGACGCGCAGCCGCCCGCCGGCCCTCCCCGTGTTCGGTGGAGAGGCCGGTTTCGGGCTGCGACTTGTGGTGTCAGTGCATCGTGGATGTGACCGCGTAACCTTTTTCGGCCAGCTGGCCGTTCAGGTTCTGGATGTCGTAATCCTCGATCTGCTGGGCATCGTCGGCCACCTCGATGGCACGGGCTTCGACTTCCCAGTCGGTATTCGTGGCTTCCTCGGGGATGTTGCGGGTTTCGGGCACCGCCAGGTACGAAAACTTGCCGTCCTGTTCGGCTCTGCGGTAAATATCCAGGCGCATAGTCGTTTCCTTTCTAAGCATGGCTGACGAATGAAAGCCATCAGTATGCCCACGATAGGCGAATGACGGAGCACAGTCTGTTAATCGGCGCACACTGGCTTAAAGACGAGAAACTATTCGGGAATTCAGCGCCCCGGCGAAGCGCCCAGCACCCGCGCCGGCAGCAGGACGATGGCGCGCAGCAGCTCGAACACGGCTTCCACGCCGATCCCGAGCAAACGGAAGGGCAGCAGGACCAGCCACACCAGCGGATACAGGAACAGCGCCAGCAGGGCCAGCGGCCAGCACAGGAACAGCAGCAGCAACCAGGCGAGGAATCCAAGCATTGTTCGCTCCTTCAGGCAGGGGGATAGGTCGATGCCGTACTGTAATGACAACTGCCTGGCGGGGCAAGCGCGAAGCGACGGATGGCGCCAAGCGGGGATAAACGGAAGAAAAACGGGGATCAATGGAAAACGGCCCCTCGTGGGAGCCGTCTGGCCGCGATGGGACGGGTGGCCCGCCGCTCAGGCGTAGAC
Source organism: Massilia sp. LXY-6 (assembly GCF_051233485.1). Lineage (NCBI taxonomy): Bacteria > Pseudomonadati > Pseudomonadota > Betaproteobacteria > Burkholderiales > Oxalobacteraceae > Massilia > Massilia sp. LXY-6. The sequence goes on along the minus strand of NZ_JBKFGF010000039.1, from coordinate 49,592 downwards.
CGCCGCGTCGGGCTGCCCGCGCACCGCCTCTTTCCCCGTCGCCTCTTCATGGCGCTCTACCAGCCCGGTGCGGATCGAGGCCTCCAGCGACGGAATCGAGCCGCCGCAGCGGTAGGCAAAGCTCAGCTGTACGAGGTCGCCGGCCTGCACGTCCAGCGGACGCGCCAGCGGCAGCGTCATGTCGTGGCTCAGCCAGTCGATCGTGGTGCCGTGCTCCTCGATAATCGACAGCACGTTCTTGGTGAGGAAGCGCAGCGCGTTCAGGCGGCCGGCCTTCTCGATCAGGAAGCGGCCTTCCCAGGCGATGAGGGCATCGACCGGCTGGCTGAAGTCCATGATGCTGTACACGCCCGGCTGGGCCAGCTCGACGGTGCCAGGATAGATCGCGTTGCTCGGCTGGAACTGCACGATCGGGGCCTGGAAACCTTCGAAATCGTATTCCTGCTGCAGCGGCTGGACCGCCATGATGACGGCTTCCGGCAGGAACAGCGGCAGCGGCCCGCCGAAGCGCGCCAGGTAGCGGCGCTTGAACGATTCGATCACCTCGACCTGTTTCTCGCGCAGCATGCCGGCATGGATCATCTCGCAGATCACGATGTCGACCGGTTCCGGCGGCAGGTAGCCGAAGGCGTCGGCGTGGATCACCTCGACCTTGTGGCCGTTCTGGTTCATGGCCAGGAACTTGCGGGCTTCCCGCACCATGTCCGGATTGAACTCGACGCAGTAGACCTTGTCGGCGGACTGCGCGGCGAAAAACGAGAGGACGCCGGTGCCGCCGCCCAGTTCCAGGACCTTGGCACCCGGCTTGACGGCATGGAAGATCGCCGACTTGAAGCTGTGCATGCGGTTCTGGTCCATCAGCATGTTGTGGTGATAATGGACCGGAATAAACTGCCCCAGATAGCAGCTCTCGATTTCGCGTTCGTTCAGCATCGTGTTCCTTGCAGGGTTGATTGCATGGAAGCATTATCTGCAACGAGAAAAGATTTCGATGCGTGAAGCTGAAGGGCTTTTCCGCGCCAATTTGCTGCTTGGCTAGCGTGCCGTCCTGGCGCGCTCCCCGATTTGCGCCGCGGTCAGGCCTTCGGTATTCGTAAGTGTCGGATTCGCGCCCTTCTCGAGCAGGAAGGCGGCCATGTCCGGATGGCCTTCGCGCTCGGCCATCATCAGCGGCGTCATGGCGCCGCTGGCCGGCGGCGACACCGCGTCGACCTTGGCGCCATGCTTGATCAGCAGGCGGGCGACGTTCTCGTCGCCGCTGGCGGCCGCGTAGTGCAGCGGCGTCCAGCCCGGGCGGTTGACCGCCGCGCCGCGCTGGATCAGCACTTCGGCGGCCGGCTGGTTATGCTTGAAGGCCGCCATCATGAGGGCCGTGTTGCCGTTCACGGCCGGCGCGTCGAGCTGGATGCCGGGGTGCTCGAGCAGCACGCGGAACACCTTCATCGAGCCTTCGCGCAGCGCCAGCACCAGTGCCGGGTCGCCGCCCACGGGGTTCGGCTGGTTCGGGTCCACGCCCGCCGCCAGCAGGGATTTGACCGTTTTCGGGTCGTCCATCTGTACCGCGCGGAAGAAGTCCGAGACCTGGGCGGAAGTCGCGGCGAGCGCCGCGGTTCCGGGGAAAGCCGCCACGACGAAGGCCGCAAGAATCGTTCTGGCGCTCAGGCGAAGAAAACCGCGACGCTGCATCATGGTTCAGTCCCTCCTCAGTTCTTCGGTACGTTAAAGAGCTTATAAAAGTTGTCGGTGGTGCGCTCCGCCACTTCGCGCAGCGGCACGTCCTTGAGCGTGGCGATGAACTCGGCCACATGGGGCACGTAGCCCGGTTCGTTCATTTTCCCACGGTAGGGCACGGGCGCGAGATACGGCGAATCGGTTTCGATCAAGATGCGGTCCAGCGGAAGTGCCTGGGCCACCGCCTGCAGGTCTTTTGCGCTCTTGAAGGTGACGATGCCGGAGAAAGAGATGTAAAAACCCATCTCGATCGCCGCCTGCGCCACCTCCAGCGTCTCCGTGAAGCAATGCATCACGCCGGCCACGCCGCCCTTGTCGACCGCCGCGCCCTCTTCCTGGAGGATGCGGATGGTGTCGGCACTGGCCGAGCGGGTGTGGATGATCAGCGGCTTGCGCGTTTCGCGCGAAGCGCGGATGTGGGTGCGGAAACGTGCGCGCTGCCACTCCAGGTCGCCTTCGAGGCGGTAGTAATCCAGGCCGGTTTCGCCGATGGCGACGATCTTCGGATGGTCGGCCAGGCGCACCAGCTCGTCGACGCTCGGCTCGGGCGTGTCCTCGTAATCAGGGTGGACGCCGACCGAGGCGTAGATGTGCGGATATTGCTCGGCCAGGGCGAGCACGCTGGGAAACTCCGGCAGGTTGACCGACACGCACAGCGCCTTGTCGACCTTGTTCTCGGCCATCTTGCCGAGAATCTCGGGCATGCGGGCCGCCAGCTCCGGGAAATTGATATGGCAATGTGAATCGATGTACATCCCGCCATTGTACGCGAGTCGGCGCCGACGAACGGGACGCCGCCACGCGCCGCTCTATGCCAAACTTGGTCGCAAGGACCATCCAGCACGGAGATTTTTCATGAGCAACGAACAGCAGCAACAGCCACAGCAACAGCCGGCGCCGCCCGGCAAGCAGCAGGCCGCCGAGCAGACGGGCCAGTCCCAGCAGCAGGCGCAGGCGGACCATCACCCGGACCTCGACGGCCTGGCCGACAAGAAACCGGAAGAACTGACACCCGAGGAGCTGCGCCTGATGGCGGACACGATGCCCGGCGAAGGGCCGGGCGACTGAGTCAGCGCGGCAGGCTCGCGAAGCCTTCCCGGCGGGCCAGGTTTTTCCTGAGCATCCCGAGCGCGCCCCTGGGGTCATGGATGGCGATCCGCCTGTCGTCCTGCAGGCGTACGGTGATCTCGTTCTCCCGCCAGCGCATCCATTCCGGATGGTTCAGGCGGTAGCGCCAGGCCCGGCCCGGCTGTTCGATCGTCTGGATACGATAGCCGAGGAAACCGACATTGTCCTCGATGTCGCCGAGCAGGTGACGCGCGGGCGCGCGGGTGTGCACCTCGAAGGCAGCTGGCAACGCGACTTGGGCCGAGGGCAGCGTGCCCGCAAATATGGGCACCAGCATCTAGGGGTTTCCATGCCTGTCCGTCATCCACAGCACCGCAAACAGCAGCAGCGAGATGGCGCCAAAGATAACGATGAGCGAAATCGCCTGCTTCGTTGACTGAATCGGCAATACCAATAACAGTGGCGAATGTGTCCGCTCCAGCGGCGACAGCTCGGCGATCGGAGCGGGGCTCACGCCACCCGCTTGCCCAGGATAATCAGATCGCGCTCGATCCCGTCCAGGTTCGCCACGCGCGGGAAATTCGCCCAGGTCTCGAAGCCGTACTTGCGGAACAGGGCCAGGCTGGGTGCGTTATGGCCGAAGATGAAGCCCAGCAGGGTATGCACCTTGATGTTCGGCGCGAACGCCATGGCCTGCTCCAGGCAGTAGCGGCCCATCCCTTTGCCGCGCCAGGCCTCGGCGATATAGATCGAGACCTCGGCGGTGCCGGAATACGCCGGGCGGCCGTAGAAGTTCGAATAGGAGCACCAGCCGATCACTGCGGGGTTTGCCGACTTGTCTTCGGCATCATGGATGACCCACAGCGGACGGCGTTCCGGCGTATGGTCGGCAAACCATTGTTCGCGCGACTGGACCGTGACCGGTTCGGTATCGGCGGTGACTTCGCGCGAGGCGATGGTGGAGTTGTAGATATCGACGATGACGGGCAGATCTTCGATGCGGGCAAGACGATGTACGAATGACGGCATAAACGATTCGGATTCGGATGGTTCGTGATTACAGGGTATGGGTGGCGCGCGAGGACCGCAGTGCCGCGCCCAGGATTTCTTCGATGCGCAGCTTGGCGCGCTGGCCGGTCTCGTCGGCCGGGAAATGCACGCCGATGCCCTGCGCCTTGTTGTTGTTGGCGCCGGCCGGCGTGATCCAGGCCACCTTGCCGGCGATCGGGTATTTGTTCGGATCGTCCATCAGCGACAGGATCAGGTAGATCTCGTCGCCGATCTTGTACGGCTTGTTGGTCGGCACGAACATCCCGCCATTCTTCAGGAAAGGCATGTAGGCCGCGTACAGCGCCGCTTTTTCCTTGATGGCCAGCGAGAGCACGGACGGCCGCGTCGCCTGGGGCGCCAGCGGAGCGTTCGGGTCGGTCGGCAAGCCGTTCATCGGAATCCTTTCATTCGGGTGCGCAGCCGCGCATCATGCGCTGCAGCAAGCAGTGTAATCAAGCAACATATCTTCGACAAACAATTTCGGCGACAGCGGGTGGTCGGCCACCGCGCGCCGGTCATTGGTCGACTTGATCGCCTGCATCAGCCTGGCCGTGTGGACGCGCCCGGCCAGGGCCGCCAACTGCTGGCGATACCGCGGATAATAGCGGATCGTGCCGGACAGCTTGTACGAAAATACGTCATACAACCATCTTTGCTGCCACGCGACGAGGGATGCCAGCGGCGCTTTGCTCAATTTGTCGGCAGCGCGCAACGCGGCATCGACGCTGGGCTGGGCCAGGATCTGCAGCAGGGCATCGAGCTCCTCGCGGCTGCCGGTTTCCGCCTGGCTGAGTGCCGCCAGCGGCGCCCCGCCCTGCTCGCGCAGCCAGCCGTCGGCATCCTGCACGCCCTGGGCTTCCAGCCAGGCCAGCGCCTCGGCGTGGTCCGGCGTCGGCAGCGCGAACTTGCGGCAGCGCGACAGGATCGTCGGCAGCAGGCGGTCCAGGCCGTTCGATGCCAGCAGGAACACCGTGCCCGGCGGCGGTTCTTCCAGCGTCTTCAGCAGCGCATTCGAAGCCGGCATGTTCAGCGCCTCGGCCGGGTACAGCACCACCACGCGCAAGCCCTGGCGGTGGGTCGAGATGTTCATGAAGTCGGCCAGCGCGCGGATCTGCTCGATCTTGATGTCCTTCGAGGCCGTCTTCGAGGATTTCGATTTCTTGTCGGTCTCGCCCGCTTCCTCGGCATCAGAGGGCGGAGCCTCGTCTTCCAGCGCTTCCGGGCGCACGCGACGGTAGTCCGGATGGTTGCCCTGGCTGAACCAGCCGCAGGACGCGCACTCGCCGCAGGCATGGCCGTCGGGGCGGACGTTTTCGCACAACAGGGCCTGGGCGAAGGCTTCGATGAAGTCGGCCTTGCCGATGCCGGCCGGGCCGTAGAACAGGATCGCATGGGGCAGGCGCGCGCGCATCTGCTGCAGCTGCGTCCAGGCCTCTCCTTGCCATGGGTAGATCGTCAAAACCATTTCTCCAGTGCCGCGCGCAGTGAAGCGCGGACTTCGTCGATCGTCCGGGTCGAGTCGATGACCACGATCCGTCCGGGGTGTTCCGCGGCGCGGCGCAGGTATTCGTTGCGGCAGCGCTGGAAGAACGCGGCCTCCTCGGATTCGAACTTGTCGAGGGTCCGGGTGGCATCCAGGCGCTCGCGCGCCACTTCCAGCGGCACGTCGAACAGCAGGGTCAGGTCGGGCTGCAGGTGCGGGTGCACCCATTGCTCCAGCCGGTCCAGCTTGTCGAGCGGCAGCCCGCGCCCGCCGCCCTGGTAGGCGAAGCTGGCGTCCGTAAAGCGGTCGGACAGCACCCAGTCGCCGCGCGCCAGCGCCGGTTCGATCACGCGGGCCATGTTCTCGCGGCGGCTGGCGAACATCAGCAAGGCTTCCGTCTCCAGGTTCATCTTTTCGTGCAGCAGCAAGTCGCGCAGCTTTTCGCCGAGGGTCGTGCCGCCCGGCTCGCGGGTCGAGACGACCGTCTTGCCGGCGTCCTTCAGCAGGTCGGTCACGAAGCCGATATGGGTCGACTTGCCGGCTCCGTCGATGCCTTCGAAGGTGATGAACCTGCCCGGGATAACGGCGGAAGCGCTCATTTCGACCCCTGGCGCTGGTACTGGTTGACCGCCTTGTTATGCTCGTTCAGGTTGACCGAGAAATGGCTGGTGCCGTCGCCGCGCGAAACGAAGTACAGGGCGTCGGTCTTGGCCGGGGTCAGTGCCGCGGCGAGCGATTCCACGCCCGGCAGCGCGATCGGGGTCGGCGGCAGCCCGGCCCGGGTATAGGTGTTGTACGGGGTGTCGGACTCGAGGTCCTTCTTGCGGATCTTGCCGTCGTACTTGTCGCCCATCCCGTAGATCACGGTGGGGTCGGTCTGCAGCAGCATGCCGGTCTTCAGGCGGTTCACGAACACGCCGGCGATCATCGAGCGCTCGTTCTTCTGGCCCGTTTCCTTCTCGACCAGCGAGGCCATGATCAGGGCCTGGTAGGGATCCTTGTATGGCAGGTCCGGCTCGCGCTTCTCCCAGGCCGTCTTGAGGCGCTTCATCATCATCTCGTGCGCCTGCTTGTAGATCTGCAGGTCGCTGGAATTCTTCGCGAACAAATAGGTGTCCGGGAAGAACAGGCCCTCGGGGGTCGCATACGGCGCCTCCGGTGCCACCTTGGCCAGCAACTCCTTGTCGGACAGCTTGGCCGACTCGTGTTTCAGGTTGGGCGCGGCGTCGACCGCCTGGCGCATCTGGCGGAAGGTCCAGCCCTCGATGATGGTCAGCGATTCCTGCGCGAACTCGCCGCGTACGAGTTGCGTCAACAGGCGCCGCGGGTTGGTGTCGGGCTTGAGCTCGTAGCTGCCGGCCTTGATCTGGCCGGCCTTGCCGGTCACGCGCGCCAGGACGCCGAACAGGAAGCCGTTGACCGGCACCCCGGAGCTCGCCATCTGCTGGGCCGCGCCGGCCACGCCGCTGCCCTGGGCGATCGCGAAGGGGATGACGGGACTGTCCGCCGCGGTGATCGGCTGTCCCGCCCACCACTGGAAGCCTCCGACGGCCGCGACTGACACGATCACGCCCGTGACGATAAGTTTTCTTATTAGTGCCATGTGAGATCTGGTTTTGCGCCGTGCCCGGCGCGAATTTGTCGACAACCCTATAATGAGGCCGTAATGATAAAGCCTAATCGGGAAATCGACCGGATTTTGAAACGCGTATTATATGAATAACTGGACAGACTACCTCGCTACGCTCGGCGCGCGCTTCCACCAGGATGAAGCCAGCCAGATCGAAGACTTCGGAAAGACGCTTTCCGCCGCCGACCTCGCCGCCGGCGTGGTGGCGCCGGTCACCGACCTTGGCCTCATCGCCGCCGGCGGCGACGATGCCGCCACTTTCCTGCACAGCCAGCTGACCAACGACGTCGAGCACCTCGGCGCCCAGGAAGCCCGCCTGGCCGGCTACTGCACGCCGAAAGGCCGTCTGCAGGCCACCTTCCTGATGTGGCGCGGTGGGCAGGACAACCAGGATATCTACCTGCAGCTGCCGCGCGCGATTCAGGCGCCGCTGCAAAAGCGCCTGAGCATGTTCGTGCTGCGCGCCAAGGCGAAACTGCGCGACGCCACCGACGAAGCCGCGACCGGCGCCGTGCTCGGGCTGGCCGGCGCCAGGGCCGGGGACGCGCTGGCGCGCCAGGTCGGCACCCTGCCGGCCGCCCCCTACGCCAAGGTCGACGGCGCGTTCGGCACCGTGATCCGCCTGGCCGATGCCGTCAATGCGCCGCGCTACCTGTGGATTACCTCGGCGGAAACCGCCATCGCCGCCCTGCCGCAACTGCGCGACACGCTGGCGCTGGGCGGCAACGCCGCCTGGCAGCTGGCCGGGATCCACGCCGGCGTACCGCAGGTGACCCGGCCGACCCAGGAACAGTTCGTGCCGCAGATGGTCAACTTCGAGCTGCTCGGGGGCGTGAACTTCAAGAAGGGTTGCTATCCGGGCCAGGAGATCGTCGCCCGCAGCCAGTACCTCGGCAAGCTGAAACGCCGCATGGTGCTGGCGACCCTTGCCAACGCGGCGGCGCGCGCCGGCGACGAAGTGTATTCGTCGGACGACCCGGAGCAGCCGTCCGGCATGATCGTCAACGCCGCGCCGAACGGCGAAGGGGGCGCCGACGCCCTGGTCGAGATCAAGCTGGCCGCGCTGGAACACGAAGTGCGCCACGGCTCGGCCGGCGGAACGCCGCTGGCTTTCCTGCCTCTGCCCTACACCCTCGACGCGCCGGAAGCGTGATTGCCACGCGAGCGATGATGGACCTGTACGTCTATTACAAGGTGCGCGAGCAGGACGCCGCCGCACTGGCGCCGCGCGTGCGTGCGATGCAGGCGGCACTGGCCGCCAGCCACGGCCTCGCCTTCCAGCTCAAGCGCCGGCCGGAGACCAGGGAAGGCATGCAGACCTGGATGGAAGTCTACCCGGGCACCCCCGATGCCTTCGCCAACGAGCTCGATCGCGCCGCCGCGCATGCGGGCCTGGATGCGCTGATCGCCGGTCCGCGCCGCACCGAGGTATTCCTCGATCTGACCCCGGAGTCCACACCATGTGCCTGATCGTATTCGCCTGGCGCGTGATTCCCGGCGTGCCCGTGATCGCCTGCGCCAACCGCGACGAATTCTACGACCGTCCCGCCACCCCGGCCGGCCCCTGGCCGGAAGACCCGAACATCATCGCCGGCCGCGACTTGCAGGGCGGCGGCAGCTGGATGGGAGTCACGAAGAGCGGCCCGAACGGCCCGAAGTTCGCGGCGCTGACGAATATCCGCGCGCCCGGCGAGCGACGCAGCGACGCGCCGACCCGCGGCGCCCTGGTCGCCGATTTCCTCAGGGGAGACCTCGACGCGCCGGCCTACCTGGAGCGCATCGCCCTCGGTGCCGCCGACTACAACGGCTTCAACCTGATCCTGGGCGACCGCGAGGGCCTGTACTGGTTCACGAACCGTGCCGGCGGCGACCCGCGCAACGGCAAGGCGCTGGAGCCGGGCATCTATGGCGTCTCGAACGGCCTGCTGGACGCGCCCTGGCCGAAGGTGCTGCGCACCAAGGCGACCTTCGCCAGCCTGCTGCTGCAGGGCGCACCGGAGGAAGCGTATTTCGAGATGCTGGCCGATACCACCCGCGCCCCCGACCTGCGCCTGCCCGATACCGGGGTGCCGATCGAGGTCGAACGCCAGCTGTCGGCGGTGTGCATCGAGATCGATGGCTACGGCACCCGCACATCGACCGTGGTCCAGCTGTACGCCGATGGCGAGCCGGAACTGCACGAACGCGTTTTGCAACCCTGTTGATCGACGTCGGCCCGCGGTTTCACGTCGCCCCGCGCAGGCGGGGACGACGCATTTCGCGCGAACCGCTCATGACGACTCCCGTTTCATGAACGGCGACTCGAACTGCTGCCGCCTCTCCACGGGCCTGGTCAGCACCCGCATCGCCACCTCCAGCGGCACGCCGATCTCGGCCAGCCTGCGCGCCGCGCCCGGCAGGCCGACGGCGCCGGCTTCGTGGATCACGGCCTCGATCAGGAGGGCGGTCTTGTAGTCGGTGCGTTTTTCCATCGGCCGATGCTACCACGCCGCGCTCAGGTGGGGCGCTGCACCACGTCCAGGTAGATGCCCGGCTCCTGCGACAGGCCGCGCTTGACGTTCTGCGACAGCTCGTCGATCAGGACCTCGCTTTTCCCTTCCTCCAGCGCGGCATAGGCGCGCGCGACAACCTCCGCCGGAGCCAGCTTCGGCAGGTCGATCCCGCGCGTCAGTTCGGTGTCGACGAAGCCCACGTGCAGGCCCAGCACCTGCGTACCCTGTTGCTTCAGCGCGATGCGCAGGCCATTGTTCACGCTCCACGCCGCCGACTTGGTGGCGGCATAGGCGGCCAGGCCCGGGGTGCTGATCCAGCTCGCCACCGACAGGACGTTCAGGAAGGCGCCGCCGCGGTTCGCCGCGAGCACCGGGGCGAACGCCTGGCTGACGCGCAGCATGCCGTAGACGTTCGTGTCCATCATCCGCCGCATCGCCGCGATGCTGTCTTCGTCGAGCAGGCTGCCGGGGCTGGCGATGCCGGCGTTGTTGATGACCAGCGTGGCGTCGGCGCAGGCCGCCGCGGCATCGCGCACCTGGGCGGCGTCGTTGATGTCCAGGCGCACCGGCACCACGCCGGGCAGTGCGACGGTGCTCGGGTCGCGCGCGCCGGCATAGACCTTGCGGGCGCCGCGGGCCAGCGCCTGGCGGGCGAATTCCTCGCCGAGGCCGCGGTTGGCGCCGGTGACGAGGACGATTGCGTTATCGAGTTTCATGAAATCCCCTTTAATATGATATCCGTCATATTTGCGTATCAAAAAAAGCCGCGCCCATGGGCACGGCATCTACCGCCTCAGGCCGTGGAGCCCGGGCGGTCGTACTGGGCAAGCAGGGTTTCCCGGCAGGCCCGCAAGACATCGTTCCCTCCACCTTCCCGCCCCAATATCCTGGCCAGCTGGAGCGCGCCGACCAGCGCAGCGGCCACGGCCCAGGCGCTGTCGGGCGGCGAAGCCACGGGCAGCGCCTCCGCGACCAGCGTGGCCAGCCCGCGCACGCTGCGCTTCGCTACTTCGCGCAGGACTGCCTGGCTGCGCTGCATGTCGGAACCCGAGGCCGCCACCGGGCAGCCGAGTTCCAGGGCATCCATGTGCGGCTCGGACAGGTATTCGCCGACCAGGGCACGGAACGGGCTGTCGCCGGCATCCGTGCGTGCGCGCATGCGTTCGCGCACGCGGGCGTTGCTCTGGCTACCGGCATGCTCCAGCGCTTCGGCCAGCAGGGTGTCGCGCGAGTCGAAGTGGGCGTAGAAGCCGCCGTGGGTCAGGCCGGCTTCCTTCATGACCTCGGCGACGCCGACCCCGGCCACGCCGGCCCGGCGCACGGCGCGGGCGGCGGCGTCGAGGATGCGTTCATGCGATTGCTGGTGGCGGGTCGATCGGCTGGCGGACATGATGGGCGAATGCGAATATGATGAACATCATATTAGACCGCGTCCGGAAGCAGGTCAAGCACCCAAACAGGTCAAGCACGTCACACCCATGCAGGCAAGGTTCTGACGCCATCCCGCGCCCGGCCTTGCCTGCATGCGCGCTTCGTCAGCGATCGGGATCGTTGCCCGTGGTGCCGCTGGCGGAAGTACCGCCCGAGCCGCCGAGCTTGCCTTCGTCCGGCGTGCCGGCAGCGGATGCGCCCGCCCTGCTGCCGGCGTCGCCGCGGTCGCTCTGCGGCGAGCCCGCCGGGAACACATTGGCTTCCGGAGAGCTATGCAGGAACTCGCTCTGGCGGCTGGCGTCGCCGCCTCCACCCTGGCGGTTCTGGCTGCCTGCGTCGCCCTGGTCCTGCCCATCCTGTTTGCCTTGCTGGGCCTTGTCTTTATTCTCAGCCATGATGTCCTCCCAATACGATGATCGATAGCCCAATGCTAGCGCTCCCGCTCGCCGGGCGAATAGGAAGACATCCCTCAGGCCTGTAGGACGATCACCGTCTCTTGGCTTCTCCTTCAGCTTCCCCTGAGGCGGGACTTCAGCGCCTGCACGATCTGCGGCGCCGCCGTATCGGGATCGGCCGGCTGCCCGCCCTTCAGGATGGCCTCCATGCGCGCGGCCACGCTGCCCAGCGCCTGCGGATGCGAGTAGATATAGAAGCGGCCGTCGCGGACCGCGTCGAAGGTGATGCGCGAGACCTCGGCCGCCGACACCTTGCCGGCGCTGACCGCCTGGTTCACCATGCTTTGCACGGTCTGCTGGGCGGCCGTCGGCGCCCTGTCGCTTTCCAGCTGGTCCGGGCGATGCGCTTCGGAGCGGCCGATCCCGGTCGGCACGAAGTACGGACACAGCACCGATGCCTGGATCGGTGCTCCGGTCAGGCCCAGGTCGTAATACAGGGTCTCGGACAGCGACACCACCGCATGTTTGGAGACATTGTAGATGCCCATCCCCGGCGGGTTCAGCAGGCCCGCCATCGAGGCCGTGTTGACGATGTGGCCCTCGTAGTCCGGCTCGCGGCGCGCGCACTCCAGCATGATCGGGGTGAATACGCGGATGCCATGGATAACGCCCCACAGGTTCACGCCCAGCACCCACGCCCAGTCGGCCTCGCTGTTCTCCCAGATCAGGCCGCCCGCAGCCACGCCGGCGTTATTGAACAGCAGATGCACGCCGTGGAAGCGGATCATCGCCGCGTCGGCCAGTTCCTCGACGTGCTCGTGCTTGCTCACGTCGAGCACCATCGCCAGCACCTCGGCGCCGCCGGCCTGCAATTCCTCCGTCGCGCGTTCGAGCGCGCCGGAATCGATGTCGGCCAGCACCAGCTTCATGCCCAGCCCCGCCGCGGTGTTGGCGAACTCGCGTCCCAGGCCGCTGCCCGCGCCCGTGATCACGGCCACCCGTCCTTCGAACCGTTTCATGCTTCCTCCCCGCTATTCTCGCGCTTGCCGCGGCGCCAGCGATTCAGACGGCGGAAACCCCGCCGTCGACCGCCAGCACCTGTCCCGTGATGTGCTTTCCCGCATCGGACGCGAACAGCAGCACCGCGCCCTTGAGGTCTTCCTCGTCGCCGAGGCGGCCCAGCGGCGCCTGCCGGGCCAGGGTGTCCGCGCCGGCCGCCGCCAGTATCCCCTTCGTCATCTTCGAGGGGAAGAAGCCCGGCGCGATCGCGTTTACCGTGATGCCGTGGCGGCCCCATTCGCCGGCCAGGGTGCGCGTGAAATTGATCAGCGCCGCCTTCGAGGTGTTGTAGGCGATGGTCTGCATGCTTCCCGGCGGGTTCCCGGCCAGGCCGGCGATCGAGGCGATGTTGACGATGCGCCCGCGCCCTCGCGGGATCATCGAGCGCTTGCCGAAGGCCTGGCACAGCAGGAAGACGCTGCGCACGTTCAGGTTCATCACCTTGTCCCAGGCGTCGAGTGGAAAGTCCTCGGCCGGGGCGCCCCAGGTCGCGCCGGCATTGTTGACCAGGATGTCGACCTGGCCCAGGCACCCCAGCGCTTCGTCGGCGAAGGCGGCGACCGCCGTTTGCTCGGACAAGTCGGCGCGGATGCCGGTCGCCTCGATCCCGCGCGCCGCCAGCTGGGCGCAGGCGTCGTCGAGCTCGGCCTGCTTGCGCGCGGCAATCACCACGCGCGCGCCCTGCTCGCCCAGCGCTTCGGCCATCTGCAGGCCCAGGCCGCGCGAACCGCCGGTGACGACGGCGGTCTTTCCTTCCAGCGAAAACAGTTCCCGGACCGTGCGCATGGCGGGCCCCGTCAGACTTCGTAGTCCATGCACTGGCGCGCCTCGCGGATCGCGCCGATGAACGGCACCACGGCCTGGTGGGTCGGGTGCTTGGCATAGGCTTCGAGCGCGGCCTTGTTCTCGAATTCCGAGTACAGCACCACGTCATAGGTCGCTTCCAGGCCCGGCTGGGCCACGGTGACTTCGAACTTGATGATGCCAGGCACGATCGTCGCGCAGTCGTCCAGGCGACGTTTCATTTCACGTGCGTTGGCAGCGCGGTCGGCGCGTTCGGCGTGTTCCTTCAGTTTCCACATGACGATGTGCTTGAGCATGTTTTTCTTCCTGGTGTGATTGAACAAGATAATCAGGAGCATAACGCTTCGCTGCCGGGATGGCGAGTGCGGCTGTTTGATCGCCCCGCTCGTGTTGGTGGCTGGTTTTTTGGTTTGGGTTTATCCCCATGTCGGTTAGTTGCAAATTTATGTCGTCGGACGCGGACCGGCCGGCGGGACTGCCCGCGCACCCTTGCCATTTGCACGCTGTCTCGGTTAGTTGCAGAATAAGCGCATGAGCCAACTTGCCGCCTGGGATGCCGATCCCCTCAAACGCTTTACCGCCTTCGTCGCCTCGCCCGACTTCGTGCTGACCTCGAGTCGACAGCGCGACCTCAACCCAAAGCCGGTCTCGCCCGAATCGGCGGCCATCTACCAATTCATGTTCGGGAAGTTCGCCGCCTGGATGCTGGAAGAACGCCTGAAGATGTCGAGCGTTAGCGCGCGCGACCTGTACCGCTTCGTCCAGCTGGCCCACGACGGCCACCGCGACCTGAACAGCAAGATCTCCTACCGCTACCTGCGCCTCCTGGAGCGCTGCTACGACTACCTGGAGCGTTCGCCGAACCCGGCGCGCGAGGCCATCGTCGGCATCGACCGCGCCCAGATCACCCGCGACGCGCCGATGACGGCCCTGAACGCGGACGAGCTGCAGCGCTTCCTGGCCGCCCTGCCCGGCCAGCGCGCCGGAGATGAGGCGAAAGGAGCCGGCTGGAAGCGCCGCCGCGACCGCGCGATGCAGGTGACGATGGCGCTGGCCGGCCTGCGCGTGGCCGAGGCGATCGGCCTGCTGGTGAGCGAAGTCGGCCGGCAACGCGACGTCGAGGGCGGCCTTACCCTCGACATCACGCCCGAACACAAGCACCGCACCAGCTATGAACACACGACCACCCTGCCGAAGGAAGGCGTGGCCGAGCTGACCGCCTGGCTGGAGGAGCGGGAGGCGCTGAAGATTCCGGGCGAACTGGCGTTTCCCGCCAACCTGGAAGGCGAAGCGCTGCACAAGGCCACCGTCTACCGCCAGGTGAAGGCGACGTTCGAGCGCGCCGGGCTGGCGGTGTCGCGCGCCGGCGGGCGCACCCTGCGCAATACCTTCGCCTCGCAGCAACTGCGCCAGGGCACCCCGCAGAGCGAACTGACCACTGCGCTGGGCCTGGCGCTGGAGCGTTCGGCGGAAGCCTATAAATATGCGCATGTGAATCCGGACGCCGCGGAAATCGAGGAAACCCCGGCCCCGGAATCCGGTCCAAAGGCCAAGGACGCCTGAATCACCCCCTGCGCATGGAGGCGCGCAGGATGGGCCCATCCGTCAGTTTCGTGTAAGTTTGGAGCAAGCATCGCGTAAGCTTCGCGGTGCAGAGTCGCACCCGTAGCTGGCGACCAACTCGGCTATCCATTGACACTACAAACACTACGGAGACTACAATGGCTATCACACCCGGCATGGCAGCCGGCGGGAAGGCAGCACCTACCGCCGGCGGACTCACGAAGGAAGAGCGCAAGGTCATCTTCGCGTCCTCCCTCGGCACGGTCTTTGAATGGTACGACTTCTACCTCTACGGCTCCCTCGCCGCCGTCATCGCCAAGCAGTTCTTCGTCGGCGACCCGACCACCACCTTCATCTTCGCCCTGCTGGCCTTCGCCGCCGGCTTCATCGTGCGTCCCTTCGGCGCGCTGGTGTTCGGACGCCTGGGCGACATGATCGGCCGTAAGTACACCTTCCTGGTCACCATCCTGATCATGGGCGGCTCGACCTTCATCGTCGGCCTGCTGCCCGGCTACGCCTCGATCGGCATCGCCGCGCCGATCATCCTGGTCTCGCTGCGCATCCTGCAGGGCCTGGCCCTGGGCGGCGAATACGGCGGCGCCGCCACCTACGTCGCCGAACACGCGCCGGAAGGCCGCCGCGGCTTCTTCACCTCCTGGATCCAGACTACCGCAACCCTCGGCCTGTTCCTGTCGCTGCTGGTGATCCTGGGCGTGCGCACCTCAATGGACAGCGCCTCGTTCGACTCCTGGGGCTGGCGCATCCCCTTCCTGGTCTCGGTCCTGCTGCTCGGCGTCTCCGTGTGGATCCGGATGTCGATGGCCGAGTCGCCCGCCTTCGCCAAGATGAAGGCCGAGGGCAAAACCTCGAAAGCCCCGCTGTCGGAAGCCTTCCTGACCTGGGGTAACGGCAAGATCGCACTGCTGGCATTGGTGGGCGTGGTGATGGGCCAGGCCGTGGTGTGGTACACCGGCCAGTTCTACGCCCTGTTCTTCCTGACCCAGACCCTGAAGATCGACGCCGCCGCCGCGAACATCATGATCGCGGTTGCACTGGCCCTGGCCACGCCCTTCTTCGTGTTCTTCGGCTCCTTGTCCGACCGCATCGGCCGCAAGCCGATCATCATGGCCGGCTGCCTGATCGCGGCCCTGACCTTCTTCCCGATCTTCAAGGGCCTGACCAGCTACGGCAACCCGGCCCTGGCCGCGGCGCTGCAGAATTCGCCGGTGGTGGTGGTGGCCGACCCGGCCTCCTGCCACTTCCAGTTCAAGCTGACCGGCACCGAGAAATTCCCCTCGTCCTGCGACATCGCCACCGCCCAGCTGACCAACGCCTCGGTCAGCTACACGCGCCAGGACGCGCCGGCCGGCACCATCGCCAGCGTCCACATCGGCGACAAGGTCTATCCGTCCTTCAACGCCACCATGTCGGCGGACGGCCGCGACTTCGACGCCGCCAGCAAGGCCAAGGACGCCGCGCTGAAGAAAGACCTGGGCGCCGGCGTGAAGGCCGCCGGCTACCCGGCCAAGGCCGACCCGGCCGCCATCAACAAGCCGATGGTGGTGCTGCTGCTGTTCGTGCTGGTGCTGTACGTGACCATGGTCTACGGCCCGGTGGCGGCGATGCTGGTCGAGATGTTCCCGACCCGCATCCGCTACACCTCGATGTCCCTGCCCTACCACATCGGCAACGGCTGGTTCGGCGGCCTGCTGCCGACCATCTCGTTCGCGCTGGTGGCGGCCAAGGGTGACATCTACTACGGCCTTTGGTACCCGATCATCATCGCCGCCATCACCTTCGTGGTCGGCATGCTGTTCGTGCGCGAGACCAAGGACAACGATATCTACGCGGCTGACTGATCCGGCGGCAGGGTGGGCACGGGGTGCCCACCCTGCAAACGGTATGACGCAGGTGGGCGCCCCGTGCCCACCTTTTTTATTGCCCGGCCAGCTGCCCTGCCCGGCTCCATGCCCGCATCCGCGTCGCCGCCCACGCCGTCAGCAGCGCCCCTGTCACCAGCACCAGGCGCGTATCGACCAGGGTCAGCACCGCGCCCGCCGCCGCCATCAGGATGTTCGCCAGGCAGAAGGTGGTCGACAGCAGGCCCATGACGGCACCCTGGCCGTGACCGCCGAAGCGGTCCGCGGCCCACACCTGGATCAGCGCATTGTAGAAGGCGTGCGGCATGCCGAACAGCATGATGCCGGCCAGGCCGATCCACAGCTTGCCGGTGCCCAGCGAGGCGATCGCCAAAGCCACCGCGGCCGCCAGGAAGGCCGCGCGCCGCATCGGCTCGACCCGGCTCTGGCGTCCCGCGAACAGGGCCGTGAAGGTCATCAGCCCGCACATGCCGACGTTGACCAGCGAGATCGCGCGGGTATCGTAGTGCCCGACCTCGACCAGCCACAGCGGATAGAACTCGTAGAAGGCGGTAACGCCGCAGGTATAGGCCAGCTGCACCCCGAACAGGCTGCGCAGGCCGTCGTGGCGCAGCAGGTTGAAGGCATGCCGCTCGCGCGCCACGCTCCACATCGCCGACCATCCTGGTCCATCGCCGCGCGGCCGGCGTTCCAGCGCGATTGCGACCAGGGCCGCCCCCAGCAGCAGCGCGCCGGCGGCGATGTGGAAGGGTACCGTGACGCCCCAGCCGACCGTGAAGCCGGCCAGCAGCGGCCCGACCAGCCAGCCCAGGTGCAGGGAACCGTTCAGCCACGACAGCGCGTGGTTGCGGATCGGCCCCTGCAGGCGCTCGGCCAGCATCGCGCGCACGATCGCGCTCTGGCCCTCGAGCAGGCCGGTGCCGAAGCGGGCCAGCAGGAACAACGGATAGGAACGCGCCGCCAGCGCCCAGGCGCTCAGGGCGTGGCCGAGCGCCGCGCCGACGGTGGTGAAGAGTAAAAGCGGGCGGCGCCCATAGCGGTCGGAGAGCGAACCCAGCACCGAAGTACCGATCAGCAGCCCGACCGGGTTGACCATCAGGGCGACGGCGAACAGCAGCTTGGGCGGCAGCCCGAGGAAGTTGGTGAAACCGTCCGCCGCCCCGTTCACGAACAGCGGCGGCAGGATCGGGTAAGGCAGCGAAGCGCCGGTCGTCGACAGCAGGCCGAGCAGGCAGGCGGTCGCGATCAGGAGTGCATTTTTCACGTCGGGCTCGGAGTCTACGGGGATACCGAGCCTAACATATACCGGCGCACTAAGATGCGCAGGAACGCCGAAGACTCAGCCGTTGAATCCGCGCCCTTCAGCCGCCAGGCGCTGCAGCAACGGCGCCGGCGTCCAGGCTTCGCCGTGGTAGCCGCGCGCGTACTTCCCGATCGCCGCCAGCACGTTCGCCAGGCCCACGGTGTCGGCATAGAACATCGGGCCGCCACGGTACAGCGGGAAGCCGTAGCCGCTCAGGTAGACCATGTCGATGTCCGATGCGCGCAGCGCAATGCCCTCTTCCAGGATCTTCGCGCCTTCGTTGACCAGCGCGTAGACCAGGCGCTCGACGATCTCCTGGTCCGAAATTTCCCGGCGCGCGATGCCGAGGTCCTGGGAGTGGCGGACGATCATCTCGTCGACCGCCTGCGACGGATGCGCAGTGCGGTCGCCGGCCTGGTAGTCGTACCAGCCGGCGCCGGTCTTCTGGCCGAAGCGGCCCTGCTCGCACAGCAGGTCGGCCGTCTTCGAGTACGCCACCCCGGGCATCTCGACGGCGCGGCGCTTGCGGATGTACCAGCCGATGTCGTTGCCGGCCAGGTCGCCCATGCGGAACGGCCCCATGGCGAAGCCGAAGTTTTCGATGGCGCGGTCGACCTGCTGGGGCAGCGCCCCTTCGTCGAGCAGGAAGCCGGCCTGGCGGATGTACTGCTCGACCATGCGGTTGCCGATGAAGCCGTCGCACACCCCGGACACCACCCCTAGCTTCTTGAGCTTTTTCGACAGCGCCAGCGCGGTGGCCAGCACGTCCTTGCCGGTGGCGTCCCCCCGCACGATCTCGAGCAGCTTCATCACGTTGGCCGGGCTGAAGAAATGCAGGCCGATCACGTCCTGCGGACGGGACGTGGAAGCGGCGATGCGGTTCAGGTCCAGGGTCGAGGTGTTCGAGGCCAGGATCGCGCCCGGCTTCATGACCGCGTCGAGCTGGCGGAACACGGTCTCCTTCACCCCCATGTCTTCGAACACGGCTTCGATCACGATGTCGGCCTGGGCGATGTCGTCGTATGACAGGCTGCCCTTGACCAGCGCCATGCGCTGCTCGCACTTTTCGGGGCTCAGCTTGCCCTTCCTGACGGTGTTTTCGTAGTTCTTGCGGATCGTCGCCAGGCCCTTGTCCAACGCTTCCTGCTTCGTCTCCAGGATGGTGACGGGAATGCCGGCGTTCGCGAAGTTCATCGCGATGCCGCCGCCCATGGTGCCGGCGCCGACCACGGCGGCCGACTTGATCTCGCGGACCGGGGTGTCGGCCGGCACGTCCGGGACCTTGCTCGCGGCGCGTTCGGCAAAGAAGGCGTGGCGCAAGGCCTTCGATTCCACGGTCTGGGTCAGGTGGATGAAGCGCTCGCGCTCGAACTTGCAGCCTTCCTCGAACGGCAGCTCGACCGAGGCGGCCACTGTTTCGACGCATTCGAGCGGCGCCGGGAAGGCGCCGGCGGCGGCCTTCACCCTGGCGCGCACGGCCTCCAGGAAGCCTTGCGGGTCGGCGTGTTCCACCTTGCGGTCGCGGACTTTCGGCAGCGGAGGTGCGCCTGGGCGACGCACATCGGCGACCTTGTTGGCGAAATCGACGGCGGCGGCCACCAGGTCGGTCCCGGCCGGGAACACTTCGTCGAACAAGGCATTGCCGCCCGACTTGTCGGCCAGCTTTTCGGACGGCACCGGGTTGCCGGAGACGATCATGTCCAGCGACGCTTCCAGGCCCAGCACGCGCGGCAGGCGCTGCGTGCCGCCGGCGCCCGGCAGCAGGCCGAGTTTCACTTCCGGCAGCGCGATCTGGGCGCCCGGGAGTGCCACGCGGTAGTTGCAGCCCAGCGCCAGTTCCAGGCCGCCGCCCATGCACACGCTGTGGATCGCGGCCACCACCGGCTTGGCCAGGCTTTCCGCGGTCCGGATCAGGGTGTGCAGGGTCGGCTCGGTCAGGGCTTTCGGCGAATTGAATTCGCGGATGTCGGCACCGCCCGAGAAGGCCTTGCCGGCGCCGGTGATGACGACGGCTTTGACGGCCGGGTCGCTGTCGGCGCGCTGCAGCGCCTCGACGGCGGCGCTGCGCGTGGCCAGCCCGAGGCCGTTGACCGGCGGGTTGTTCAGCGTGATGACGGCAACGTTGTTCTGGACCTGGTAATCGGCGCTCATGGGTCTCCTTGTGTATAGGTATGTTGAAACGGCAACCCACACTATAAGCGATAAAAGTACGGTCGTGTTATTTCGTCGGAGCCAGCGCATACAGCCGGAGCCGGACCCCGTCGGCCTCCGGCGCCAGCAGGCGCTCGAAGCGCAATCCGAGCTTTTCCAGCACGTGGATCGAGGCGGCATTGTCGGGGTGCGCCATGCCGACGATGCGGGTGAATCCATGCTCGCGCCGGCCCCGCTCCATCAGCGCGAAGGCGCTCTCGGTGGCATAACCCTTGCCCCAGCAATCCGGCAGGAAGCGGTAGCCGATGTCGACCTCGCGCAAATCGTCCAGGTATTTGAGGCCGCTGAAGCCGACCAGGCGGGCGCTGGCCTTTTCGATTACGGCCATGCGCCCGTAGCCGTGCACGGCATAGTCGCGCAGGGGCCGGGTGCGCAGGACCTCGCGCGCCTCGTCGACCGAGCGGGCCGGGGTGTCGCCGGTGTAGCGGATGATGTCGGGCAGCGAGACCAGCGGCAGCCAGGCTTCGGCGTCGTCCAGCGTGAATCGGCGAAGGATCAGGCGTTCGGTTTCCATGGTGTCGCTTCCAATATGCGTTCGCATCACGTTAAATCACTCCTCGGCAATTCAGGCCGTGGCATGGCGCGCGCGCTTGCGGTAGTGGGCCGGCGATTCGCCGACCAGCTTGCGGAAATCCGCGCTGAAATGGGCCTGGTCGAAGTAGCCGGCGTGCGCGGCCAGTTGCTCGACCAGGTCAGGCCGGGCCTCGCCTCCACCATGCGCAATATAGCGGCGATGCGCTCCACCTGCGTGTCGGGCAGCGGCAGGTGCGGGGCCAGCAGCCGGCCCGCCTGGAGTGGCCGGCCGAGGACCCACTCGGCCACCCAGAAGTGATCGAGGAAAGGCGCCAGTTCCGGCGCGGGCAGGTAGCGCTCCATGCGGAACATCCTGCGCGCCTGGGCGGGCGCGACCACGCCTTTCCGGCGGTCCTGGACGGTAGCGGGCGTGTTCATCGGCGTGGCGTCAATGCTGTGGTCGGCAGCCACGATTCTAGCGCGCGTTTTTACAAGACGGCAATTTTTTGCATGCATATCCTGAACGCCCTGTCACGCCACGAGGACGCCATGAACCGCACGATCACCCCCTTCCACGCCCCGCAATCCCGCTCCGGCGCCGTCCGCATCCTGCTCGAGGAGCTGGGTGCGCCGCATACGCTGGAGGTCCTGATATGGAACCTGGCGCTGAAGCGCGAGCCGGCGCCGCCGTCGATGTGCCCCTACGGCGACTACGACACCATGCTGGCGACGCTCACGCGCCAGCTGCGTGGCGGCGCTGGATGCGGATCTGGCCGCGGCCCGGTCGGGATGAGCAATAATGGCGGCCCATGCCTTCGTCCACCGGACCCGATCGATGTTCAAACAGCTGAAGAAACTATTTACGCCGCGCCCCCCCGCGGACCATGACGAGATGCTCGTCAACGCCTACTGCACCCTGGCGACCGTGCCGGAACCGCCGTTCGTGCATCACTTGCACGGGCGCCGCGACAGCACCGATCCGGAGATGCGGCAGGAGCTCGACGGCTTCGTCCGTTACGTGCAGTCGCT
This sequence comes from Massilia sp. LXY-6, assembly GCF_051233485.1. Classification (NCBI taxonomy): domain Bacteria; kingdom Pseudomonadati; phylum Pseudomonadota; class Betaproteobacteria; order Burkholderiales; family Oxalobacteraceae; genus Massilia; species Massilia sp. LXY-6. The sequence continues at coordinate 27,950 of NZ_JBKFGF010000039.1, read as the reverse complement.
GGGCGGCGGCAAGATGACCAGCACCCGCTACCAGGTGATGCGCCATGCCCAGCGGACCCGGCACCAGTTCGCCTTCTCCGTCTCGCCGCGGGACGCCGGCGGCCTGGCGGAGTGGGCGCTGCAGGCGAACGCCCTGCTGGTCCTGCCGGACGGCCAGGTGCGCGATCCGCAGCGGAAGGTGCTGGTGTCGAGCGCCGACGGCAGCGCGGAAGCGGACGCCGTCGTGCCCTTCCCCGCCGCGGCGCTGCAACGCAAGGCGGCGACCGAGGCGCTGCTCGCCGCCCGCGGCCTGCAGGCCTCGTCCCACCTGCCGCCGGTGGTGGCCGAGTCCGAACTGCGCCTGCGGCCTGCGGCCGAGGCCAGACAGCGTGCCGTCGCGTTGCTGGCGGTAGCGCTCAGGGCCGAATCGCTGGCGGCGGGCAAGCCGCTGCCGGTGGCGGAACTGGAGCAGAAGCTTCCCGGCCTGCGGCGCGTCCTGAGCCCGCAGGAAACCGCGTTCCTGCAGGAGGAGCAGCCCACGCCCGCCGACCTGACCCGGTTTTCATGGCGTTATGAGAGCCTGCTGACCCTCGAATGGGCGCTTGGGCTGGCTGAGCTGCCCTGGCCGGACGGGCCATGCGACGCAACCACGACCTCGCGCACGCTGCTCGAACGCGCCGAGGAAGTCGTCGGCACCAAAGTTCGCCTGCGCGCCGGCACCGAGATCCTCGATGCCCTCGACCTGCACTACCGCCTGCAGTGGCTGGTGCGCCAGTCGCGCCTCGACGGCAAACCGTTGCCGGCGGGGCTGGACGCCGGGGTCATCTCCGAACGCCACCATGCGCTGAACTGGCTGAGCTGCTTCGAGGACAGCGACTGGGACGATACCGACACGCCGACCTGAAGCGGCCGGCACTCATGCGCCGGGCAGACGGTGGCTCCGGTACTGCTCGCGCAGCTTGTTCTTCTGGATCTTGCCGGTGCCGCCGATCGGCAGGCTGTCGACGAAGACCACGTCGTCCGGCATCCAGAACTTCGCGATCTTCCCCTCGAAGAAGCCCAGCAGCTCCTCGCGCGTGAGCTCCGCATCCGGCCGGCGCACCACCAGCAGCAGGGGCCGTTCGTCCCACTTCGGGTGCGGCACGCCGATGCAGGCCGCCTGCAGCACGCCAGGGTGGGCCATCGCGATATTTTCGAGGTCGATCGAACCGATCCACTCGCCGCCGGACTTGATCACGTCCTTGCTGCGGTCCGTGATCTGCATGAAGCCGTCCGCGTCGATGGTGGCCACGTCGCCGGTCGGGAACCAGCCGTCCTGCAGGATGTCGCCTCCCTCCTGGCGGAAGTAGCTCGAGACGATCCACGGTCCCTTGACCAGCAGGTGGCCGAAGCTGCGGCCGTCCCACGGCAGCTCCTTGCCCTCCTCGTCGACAATCTTCATGTCGACGCCGTAGATCGCATGGCCCTGCTTCTGCAGGATTTTCCGCTGCGCTTCCTTCGGCAAATCGCGGTGTTTCGCCAGCAGGCCGCCGGTGGTGCCCAGCGGCGACATCTCCGTCATGCCCCAGCCGTGGATGACTTGTACGCCGAAGCGGTCGATCAGTGTGTCCATCATCGCCGGCGGACAGGCCGAGCCGCCGATCACGGTGCGGCGGAAAGTGCTGAACTGCAAGCCGTTCTGCAGCGCGTGGTTGATCAGTCCCAGCCACACCGTCGGCACCCCGGCCGAGAAGGTGACGCCCTCCTGCTCGAACAGCTCGTACAGCGACTTGCCATCGAGCCGGGCGCCGGGGAAGACCATTTTCGCGCCCGACAGCAGCACCGAATACGGCAGGCCCCAGGCATTCACATGGAACATCGGCACCACCGGCAGGACGGTGTCGCCGGCCGACACGTTCAGCACGTTCGGCAGCGCCGAAGCGTAGGCATGCAGCACCGTCGAGCGGTGCGAATACAGCACGCCTTTCGGGTTGCCGGTCGTGCCCGAGGTGTAGCACAGCGAAGCGGCGGCGTTCTCGTCGAACTGCGGCCAGGCGTAGTCGTCCAGCGCGGCGTCGATCAGCTCTTCGTAGCACAGCAAGTCCGGAATGCGGGATTCGGCCGGCATGTGGGCGCGGTCGCTCATCAGCACGAAGCCCTTCACGCTCGGGCAATGCGGCGCGATCGCTTCCACCAGCGGCAGGAAGCTCAGGTCGAAGAACAGCAACTGGTCTTCGGCATGGTTGACGATGTAGGCGATCTGTTCCGGATGCAGGCGCGGGTTGATGGTGTGCAGGACCGCACCCGAGCCGGACACCGCGTAATACAGTTCCAGGTGGCGATAGCCGTTCCAGGCCAGGGTTCCGACCCGCTCGCCCATGCCGACGCCGCGCTCGCTCAGGGCGCGCGCCAGGCGCCGGGCGCGCAGTTCGCAGTCGCGGTAGGTGTAGCGGTGCAGGTCCGGCAGATCGGGTTCCACGCGCCGCGAGACGATCTCGGTGCCGCCGTAATGCCGCGCGGCGAAGCGGATGATGCTGGAGATCGAGAGGGGCTGGCTCATCATCTGGCCCATCATTGGTGAAGCAAGCGGGCTCTGCGGATAGGACTGCATGGCGTCTCCTGGTAGGACCGGGTGGTCCGGGTTGTCTTTGCGGTCGAGTTTGGAACGACCGTGCGGAAAGCGTCAACGGATTTCGATGCTGCAATGCATCAAGGAAGTTGCAGCAATCGTTACAGAATGTAAGCGCCATGGGCCGCGCACAAGCGTGCCCATAGAATCGCGCCGTCTGGGTTAGAATCCCGACAACCCATGCCCGGACCGCTGATTTGAAGGAAAAGCCATTACCGCTGACGACCTGCCCTTCGACAATTCCTTTGCCGAATTGCCACCCGCGTTCTACACGCGCCTGATGCCAACGCCGCTGCCCGCGCCATATTTTGTCGCAGCAAGCAGCCAAGCGGCGGCATTGGCCGGGCTCGACCCTGCGGCGCTGAGCCAGGAGGATTTCGTCGCGGTCTTCAGCGGCAACCACGTGCCACCCCGCTCCCAGCCTTTGTCCGCCGTGTATTCGGGCCACCAGTTCGGCCACTGGGCCGGGCAACTGGGCGACGGCCGCGCGATCCTGCTCGGGGAGCTTTCCGGGCCGGCTGGTCCGATGGAGCTGCAGCTGAAGGGCGCCGGCATGACGCCCTATTCGCGCATGGGCGACGGCCGCGCCGTGCTGCGATCCTCGATCCGCGAATTCCTCTGCTCCGAAGCCATGGCCGCGCTCGGCATTCCGACCACGCGCGCGCTCATGTTGACCGGCTCGCACCAGCAGGTGGTGCGCGAAACCATCGAGACCGCCTCCGTCGTCACCCGCATGGCGCCAAGTTTTGTGCGCTTCGGTTCCTTCGAGCACTGGCACTACCGCGGCAAGCAGGAAGAACTGCGCACCCTGGCCGATTACGTCATCCGCAATTTTTATCCGGAACTGCAGGGGGCCGAGAATCCCTACCTGGAGCTGCTGGCCGAGGTGACGCGCCGCACCGCGCGCATGATCGCGCACTGGCAGGCGGTTGGCTTCATGCATGGGGTGATGAACACGGACAATATGTCGATCCTGGGCCTCACGCTCGACTACGGCCCCTTCGGCTTCATGGAAGCCTTCGACGTCGACCACATCTGCAACCATACCGACCAGGGCGGCCGCTATTCGTACTCGAACCAGGTGCCGGTCGGCCATTGGAACTGCTACGCCTTGGCCAACGCCCTGCTCCCGCTGATCCAGGACAAGGACGCGGCCGAGGCCGCGCTCGACGGCTACGTCGACGCCTACGGCGACAAGTTCGACGAACTGATGCACGCCAAGCTGGGCCTGAGCACGACGCAGGAAAGTGACATGCGGGTAGCCGACCGCGCGCTGTTCGACGCCATGTTCAAGCTGATGCACGAGAACCACGTCGACTTCACGCTGTTCTTCCGCCGGCTCGGCGACATGCGGATAGCCGACCGCGCCGAGGCCGACGCGCCGCTGCGCGACCTGTTCCTCGACCGTCCCGGCTTCGACGCCTGGGCGGTGGAGTACCGCGCCCGCCTGCGCCGCGAAGGCAGCCTTGACGCCGTCCGCCGCGAAGCCATGGCGCGCGTCAATCCCAAATACGTGCTGCGCAACTATCTGGCGCAGACGGCGATCGAAAAAGCGCAGAATGGCGATTTTTCGGAGGTGCACAAGCTCCTCGCCATACTGGAACACCCCTTCGACGAGCAAGCGGAGAACGAGGCCTACGCGGCCCTGCCGCCGGACTGGGCCTCGCATCTCGAAGTGAGCTGTTCGTCCTGATTCAACCTGAGCGACCATTATCATGACCGAAAAAGTGACCAAGAGCGACGCCGAGTGGCGCAGCCAGCTCGACCCGATCGAATACCAGGTGACCCGCCACGCCGCCACCGAGCGCGCCTTCACCGGCAAGTACTGGGACCACCACGAACACGGCATCTATTACTGCGTGTGCTGTAATACGCCGCTGTTCGAGTCCGATGCCAAGTTCGAGTCGGGCTGCGGCTGGCCCAGCTATTTCCGCGCCCTCGACCCCGACAACGTGATCGAGAAGCAAGACCGGAGCCACGGCATGGTGCGCACGGAAATCATTTGCGCAGTCTGCGATGCGCATCTCGGTCACGTGTTCCCGGATGGCCCGCCGCCGACCGGCCTGCGCTACTGCATCAATTCCGCCGCCTTGCGCTTCGAACCGGCATAATGGCGACCTTTCAGACAGCCCAGATCCTCACAGCATGAAATTTCTGTTCGACCTGTTCCCGGTCATCCTCTTCTTCGTCGTCTTCAAGTTTGCCGACGGCCACCAGGAAGCCGCCCACGCCTTCCTCGTCCAATATATGGGCGCACTGATCGCGGGCGGCAGCGTCACCCCGGCGCAATCGCCGATCATGCTGGCCACCGCGGTCGGCATCGTCGCCACCGTGCTGCAGATCCTGTACCTGCTGGCACGCGGCCGCAAGGTGGACGGGATGCTGTGGCTGTCCCTTGGCGTGATCACGGTGACGGGCGGCGCCACCATCTATTTCCACGACGAGAACTTCATCAAGTGGAAGCCGACCATCCTGTACTGGGCCTTCGCGCTGGCCTTGTTCGTGGCCCAGTTCGGTTTCCGGAACAATCTGGTGCGCAAGGCGATGGAAACCCAGATCAAGCTGCCGGAGCCGGTTTGGGCCAAGGTCGGCTACGCCTGGATGACCTTCTTCGCCCTGGTGGGCGTGCTGAACCTGGTGATGGCCTTCGTCGTCTTCAAGGACAATACCGGTGCCTGGGTCAACTTCAAGCTGTTCGGCGTGACCGGCATCTTCTTCGCCTTCATCGTCATCCAGACCCTGATGCTGTCGAAGCATATTCAGGAACAGGAACAGGGGGACGCATGAGCCAGTCGCAAGCTACCCACGAGCGCGTCGAGCGCATCCGTTCCCTGCTGCAGGCCGCGCTGGCACCAAGCCGGCTCGAGGTCGGCGACGATTCGCACCTGCACGCCGGCCATGCCGGCGCGGCCTCCGGCGGCGGCCATTACAGTGTGAAAATCGTGTCCGAACGCTTCGAAGGCCTGAGGCTCGTCATGCGCCATCGGCTCGTGTATGATGCCGTGCAAGGTATGATGCATACCGACATTCACGCGCTGGCGATCAACGCCATTGCCCCATCCGAATTGTCGTGACGGCGCAGCCTTCAGGAAGTCTTAAGTAATCTGCTCGAAAATTTGCTACGTATTACAAAAACTAATCCAATCTCGTCCAAGCAACCCCCTCACAGGAACCACCATGACTTTTAAGCCAGCACGGCTGCTGTTAGCCCTGATCGCTATCGCCGCAACTTTTGCAAACTCGTCCGCATTCGCCCAGAACCTCGCCGTCGTCAACGGCAAGGCGATCCCGTCCTCGCGCGCCGACCAGATGGTCAAGCAGGTCGTGGCCCAGGGCCAGGCGACCGATTCGCCGCAACTGCGCGAAGCGATCAAGAAGGACCTGATCGCCCGCGAAGTGATGATGCAGGAAGCGGTCAAGCAGGGCTACGACAAGAATCCGGAAGTCAAGCAGGCGCTGGAGAACGCCCGCCAGACCATCGTGATCAATGCGCTGGCGCGCGACTATGTTACCAAGCACCCGGTCACCGACGCCGAGATCAAGGCCGAGTACGACCGCTTCACCAAGCAGACCGGCGACAAGGAATACCACGTGCGCCACATCCTGGTGGACAACGAAGCCGACGCCAACGCCATCATCGCCAAGATCAAGGGCGGCGCCAAGTTCGAAGACCTGGCCAAGCAGTCGAAAGACACCGGCACCGCCAACAACGGCGGCGACCTGGATTGGGCCAGCCCGTCGTCCTTCCCGCCGGAATTCGCAGCCGGCTTCACCGGCCTGCAAAAAGGCCAGGTCACCGATAAGCCGGTTCACACCCAGGTCGGCTACCACGTGATCAAGCTGGACGACGTCCGTCCGGCCAAGTTGCCGTCGCTGGAAGAAGTGAAACCGCAGATCGCCGATGCCCTGGCCCAGCAGAAGCTGGCCTCGTATCAAGAGGAAATGGTCAAAAAGGCAAAGGTGCAGTAAGATATTGCATCACCGGCGGCCCGGCCGCCGGTTTTCGTCGCGTTGCGACTTTTGTGTTTAGATAGGATCGAATAAATGATTGTGAAGCCAGCCCGCCTGTTGTTAGCCATGACCGCGATGGTAGTCCTGCCGTCGTTCGCACAAAACGTCGCGACCGTCAATGGCAAGCCCATCCCTGCGGCCAAGGTCGACCAGGTCGTCAAGCAAGTCGTTGCGCAGGGCAAGGCCACCGATTCCCCGCAACTGCGCGAGGCGATCAAGAAGGACCTGATCGGCCGCGAAGTCCTGATCCAGGAAGCCGACAAGCAAGGCATCGGCACCCGTCCGGAAGTCAAGAACGCGATCGACAACGCCCGCCAGAGCATCATCATCAACGCGATGCTGGCCGACTACATCAAGAAGAACCCGGTCAAGGACGCCGATATCGCCGCCGAGTACAACAAGTTCAAGGCCCAGGTCGGCGACAAGGAATACCACGCCCGCCACATCCTGGTCGGCACCGAAGACGAAGCCAAGGCCATCATCGCCAAGCTGAAGGGCGGCGCCAAGTTCGAAGACCTGGCCAAGCAGTCGAAGGACCCGGGCTCGGCGCAGAACGGCGGCGACCTGGACTGGGCAAGCCCGGCCTCCTTCGTCCCCGAGTTCTCGAAGGCCATGACCTCGCTGCAGAAGGGCCAGATCACCGAAACCCCGGTGAAGACCCAGTTCGGCTACCACGTCATCAAGCTGGAAGACACCCGTGCGGCCAAGATCCCGCCGCTGGAAGAAGTCAAGCAGCAAGTCGCAGAGCAGCTGCAGCAGCGTAAGCTGGCAGCCTTCCGCGAACAGCTGATGAACAAGGCCAAGATCCAGTAAGCCGGCCTTTCCTCAGAAGAAAGCGCTCCAAGCACGGGGCGCTTTTTTTTCACCACCCCTTCCTGTACGTACGGGCACCCCATGCACGTTCGCCGCGGCCGCACGCTGCCGCTACGCCACCTGCTGATCCTGCTGACTGCGATCGGCCTGCTGCCGCTCGCCCTGCTGGGCATCTGGAGCATCCACGTCTCCAGCGAATACCGGCAGCGCGAGCAGGAACGCGCGCTGCTGGACCTGGCGCGCGCCCTGTCCAGCGCCGTCGACGCCGAACTCGATTCGTCCGTGGTCGCGCTGTCGAGCATGGCCCACAGCCCGGCCATGGCGGCGGGCGACCTGCGCGCCTTCTACGAGGTGGCCCGCGTCCAGTCCCAGGCCCAGCCGCATTGGCTGGGCGTGTTCCTGGCCGACGGCGACGGCAAGATCCTGTTCCGTACCACCGCACCCTTCGGCGCCCCGGCCGGCGAGCCGGCCGATCCGGCCAGCCTGCAACAGGCACTCAGCCTGCACCGTCCCGTGGTCGGCGGGATCGCGCGCGGCCAGGGCGGGCGGGCCGCCGTGCCGGTGCGCATCCCCGTCACCGACAGCCACGGGCGCACCTACGTGCTGAGCGCCGTGGTCAAGCCCGACCGCATCCTGCGCGTGATCGAGCGCCAGCGGGCGCCCTCCGATTCCCTGCTCGCCGTGATCGACGCCTCCGGCCACATCGTGGCCCGCTCGAAGAACCAGGAGCGCTTCGTCGCCCAGCCCATCACGCCCGCCCTGCGGAGCCTGATGCGTACGGGCCTGGAGGGCGCCGGCCCCACCAACACCAAGGAAGGCGACCTCGTCGCTACCGCCTACAGCAGCATGTCGCGCCACCACTGGACCGTCGTGGCCAATGCCCCGGCGGTGACCCTGCGCGCCGGCTTCTTCGAAGGCATCGCCGCGTACGCGGCCGGCATCGCACTGTCGCTGGCGGTCTGCATCGGGCTGGCCTACTGGCTGTCGGGCCGCATCGTCAGGGCCTTCAACGTCCTGCGCCGGGCCGCCGCGGCGCTCGGCGCAGGACGTCCGCTCAGCGTGCCGCCCTCGCGCATCCGCGAACTCGGCGGCATGGCGCGGGCGCTCGAAGCCGCCGGACGTCAGCGCGCGCGCCACGAAGCGGAACGGTCGCGCCTGCTGGCCTCGCTGGAAGACGCGCTCGAACAGGCGCGCAAGGCCGGCCAGGCCAAGGACGAATTTCTTGCCGTGCTCGGCCACGAACTGCGCAACCCGCTCAGCCCGATCGTCGCCTCGCTCGACCTGATGGACATGCGCGACGAGCCGGGGGCGCGGCGCGAGCGCGCCATCATGCGGCGCCAGGTCACCCACCTGAAGCGCCTGGTCGACGACCTGCTGGACGTCTCGCGCATTACTTCCGGCAAGCTGCGCCTGGAACTGCGTCCGCTCAACCTCGCCGAGACCGTGCGCCACGTCGTCGTCGCCCTGCCCGGCCAGGCCATCCTCCTCGACGCCCCGGACGCGGTCTGGATCGACGGCGACGACAGCCGGCTGGCGCAGGTGCTGAACAACCTGCTGTCGAACGCCGCGCGCTTCGGCAGCACGGCAACCCGCGTCAAGCTTGCGGCCGATGCCGAAGCGGGTCTGGCGACGCTGTCGGTAGAGGACAATGGCATCGGCATGGATACCGGCCTGCTGTCGCGCGTCTTCGAACCCTTCTTCCAGGCGCCGCAGCAGCTCGCCAGGCGCACCGGCGGACTCGGCCTCGGCCTGGCGATCGTGCGCAAGATCGTCGAACTGCACGGCGGCAGCGTCGGCGCCCACAGCAGCGGCCCAGGCCAGGGCAGCCGCTTCGAGGTCGTGCTGCCGCTGGCGGCTCCCCCAGGCCAGGCCGCCGAGGCCGCGCCGGCGCCGGTGCAGGCGCCGCGCCAGGTGCTGCTGGTCGACGACAACGAGGACGCCGCCGCCGGCACCGCCACGCTGCTGCGCCACCTGGGGCACGCGGTCGAGGTGGCGTACGACGGCGCGCAGGCGCTGGCGTCCGCCCGCATGCGGGTGCCGGAGGTAGCGATCCTCGACATCGGCCTGCCGGACATGGACGGCTACGCCCTCGCCGCGGCACTGCGCCGCGAACACGGCAATGCACTGCGTGTGATCGCCCTGTCCGGCTACGGCCAGCAGGCCGACATCGAGCGGGCGGCGCAGGCCGGGTTCGACCTGCACCTGACCAAGCCGGCCACGCTCGCCGACCTGATGCGCGCGCTGGCACCCACGCCGGCACCCGCGCCGGCAGCCACTACCCGGCGCCCAGTGACTTGAGCGCCCGCTCGATCGCGCGGATCTTCTCGCGCATCGAGCCGAGCTTGCGCACCAGCGCCGCGCTGCGCTCCCATTCCGCGTTCGGTGCGATCGGATAGAAGCCCGTGTAGCGGCCCGGTTCGGCGATCGAGTTCGCGACCAGGGTACCGGCCGTGATGTGCACGTTGTCGGCGATCTCGATGTGGCCGTTGACCATGGCTGCGCCGCCGAAGCTGCAGTGCTTGCCGATGCGGGCGCTGCCGGCCACGCCGACGCAGCCAGCCATCGCCGTGTGGGCGCCGACATGGCAGTTGTGGCCGATCTGGATCTGGTTGTCGAGCTTGACCCCGTCCTCGATGACGGTATCGTCGAGCGCGCCGCGGTCGACCGTCGTGTTGCTGCCGATGTCGACATCGTCGCCGATCACCACCCGCCCGGTCTGCGGAATCTTGATGTACACGCCGCCGTCCACCGCGAATCCGAAGCCGTCGCCGCCGATCACGGCGCCCGAATGGACGATCCCGCGCGCACCGATGACGCAGCGGGCGTGGAAGCTCACGTTGGCGAAGAAATGCGTGCCCTCGCCCACCACGGCATCGCGGCCGATGTAGCATCCGGCATCGATCACGGCGCCGGCCTTGATCGCCGCGCCGGCCTCCACCGTGACATGCGGGCCGATATGGGCCGCGGGATCGATCCGCGCGTCAGGGTGCACGACGGCGGAGGGGTGGACGCCGGGCTCGGGCGCGGCACGCGGCAGCAGGAATTGTGCGGTGCGCGCGAAGTAGGCGTAGGGATTGCCGGTGACGATGCGGACGCCGTCGTAGGTCGGCGCGACCGCTTCTTCATCCAGCGGTGAAAGGATCAGCGCGGCCGCCCGGCTGTGCGCGGCCAGGGGGCGCATCTTGTTGTTGCTAAGAAAGCTGATATCGGCCGGGCCGGCACGCTCCAGCGGGGCGATCGCCGTGACTTCGGTGTCAGGGTCGCCTTCGAGTCGTCCGCCGAAGCGCTCGACCAGCTCGCTTACCCGTGTGCCCATTGTCGCTGCCCTCCGCGTTTGTCCATGTCGAGTTTGACCATGGAGCCATCTCCGCAGTTCCGGATACCGGATTGACCAATAGCAGGCGGACGCTCCGGTCACTCTTCGCATCGCCATGCGTGCAAGCCGGAGCTAGGCTTGCTGATGACGACGAATACCCGGCCATCCAAACCAATACAGCTGCCTACTAAAAGCAGGACATCCGCCTGTTCCTTTCTGGATCAGCTGAAGCATATAATTTGTTTAATTAATATCCGTCCAGATACCCGCACTGCTGGCTCATTCTTCCATACCGTTTGGGTATTCCTTGGAAATCGCACTTGCTTCCCACTGAATTTGCCGGACCGACCGTCATTGTCGTCATTTCCGCAAACTAATTCGCATTGACCATATCGTGCTTTAAGGGGATCCGATGAGACAGCATCATGTCACAGACGTTCAAGCACCATCCGGAGAAATTGACGCGAGCGGGCCTGGCTTCCCGGCCTCCCGCCCGAATTCCGGAAGCGATTATTGCCGACAATTCGATCTTGACAACGCACGTCTGAATCCATCGAAGAAGAAGCCGGCGGTTCACCAGCAGGACGCGTTGGCAAAGCTTAAAACCTGGTTCGAGTCCGCCTCGCACGCCCCGCAGGCGGGAGGGATCGTGGTCCTTCCGACCGGCGGTGGCAAGACTTTTACGGCAGCGCGCTTTCTCTGCCATGGCCCCTTGTCGCGTGACTACAAAGTATTGTGGCTCGCGCATACGCATCATTTGCTCGACCAGGCATACCAAAGCTTCGCTCCGATCGACGAGGATGAGGCGCACAAGAAGGGGCTCGAGCTCGGTCTGATATCGGAACCGAAACGCTCACTGACGATGCGGGTCGTATCAGGCACGCCGGAACATTGCCCGGTGAGTACGGTCAAGCGAACGGATGACATCCTGATCATCACGCTGCAAACCCTGCAGCGTGCCTGGGAAAACCGCCATCAACTGTCGGGCCTGAACGACTTTCTTACGTCCGCCGGGGAAAAATTGTTCGTCGTTTTCGACGAAGCGCACCATGCCCCAGCACCAGGATATCGATCGTTGATCAACGAATTGCGGAAGCACCACCGCAAGATGTATCTGCTCGGGCTCACCGCAACACCGACTTACACCGATGTCCATAAAAAGGGCTGGCTCAAGAAGCTGTTTCCACAAGAAATTATCTACCAGATCAGCGCTTCCAAACTGATCGCCTCCGGTGTGCTTGCAAAGCCGATCTTTGAACGGACCAATACAAATTTCACGCCAAGCTTCAATGAGCGCGACTTTCGGAAATGGGTTGGCACTTATCGCGACCTGCCCGAAGACGTGATCGATAGCCTGGCCCGCAACCAGGAACGAAACACGCTGATTGCGGAGGCATATGTAAAAAATCGGAAGAAATACGGGAAGACCATCATTTTTGCAGAACGCTGGCATCAATGCGAATTCTTATGCGAAGTCTTGCGCAGGCGCGGTGTGCGCGCCGGTGCGGTCTATTCCCATGTCGACACGTCCGCTTCGTCTGCGGCCATCAGAAACACGCGGGCCAAAGGGCACAATGCAACGGTCTTGGAATCCTTCAAAAAAGGCGACCTGGACGTTATCGTCAACGTGAAGATGTTAACCGAAGGAACCGACGTGCCCTCGGTGAATACCGTCTTCCTGACGCGCGAGACCACCAGCCGTATATTGGCGACGCAAATGGTGGGACGAGCCTTGCGCGGACCAAAATTCGGCGGGACGGACATTGCCTACATCGTGTCGTTCACCGATAACTGGCAGCACCGCATCAATTTTGCAGACTATAGCCAGCTCGAGGCAGGCGAAACGGACGATGGCGTCACCGAATACGCAAAGCGCCCCCCGCTCAACTTGATATCGGTGTCGCTGATCCGCAGCCTGGCGCAGAACATGGACGCCGGCATGACCGTCAATCCCGGTCCGTTCTTGTCCCTGATGCCGATCGGCTGGTATCGGACCCAGTACGATTCATTGGTAGAAGATACTGACGACATCGAAACCATCAGCGACCTCGTCATGGTGTTCGACGACAGTCAACGGAGCTTTCGATCATTCATCAACCATCTCAACAAGACCGACCTGGCCGCCTTGGCGAGCGAGCGCATCACGCTGGCCAGCGTCAAGGAAGATCTGGCTGCCTGGGAATCGAGGTTCTTTCGGGATATCGGATCCTGCCGTCAGGAGGAGCTGCTGAAGTCACTCCTGGGTATCGCACGCCACATGGCGCAGAACGATGGCGCTCCTCCCGAATTCATCCTCTTTGAAGAGCGCGTCGGCCACGACCTGGACGTGGTCGCACAAACCTTCATCAGCCGCGGGCTGACTCTTGCCGAAGCAAACCAGGCCCTGCACACGGAATACCTCCGTCCGGACCGTTACTGGCCTACGCTGTATTCGAACTTCGAACGATTCAAGTTCCATCACAATGCTTGCGTCGACCGCATCCTGTCCCCCTCACCTGAGCCGACGAAGTGGGTTCCCGCGATTCGCGAAGTACTCCCGAACCGCGAGCCCACCGAAGACGTCAAATTGCAGGTCAAACGCCGGGACGGCTTCGCCTGCCTGTGCTGCGGAGAGGATACCCGACGATTGCTGCAAATCGATCACGTCGCCCCGAGTTATGTCGGGGGCGATAATTCGCTGGCCAATCTCCAAACCCTGTGCAAGACCTGCAATGGGGCCAAAGGAATCAACACCGTCAACTTCCGGGTTCAACACAACCAATGCCTGACGACCCGTCCGGCAAGCTTCCCCGAATTCGATATGCCCCTTGGAGCGGAGGCGAAAGACCCGCTTTCGTGGAAAATGTATCTTCGACGTGTCATCAACTTCTTTTACAGGGGCGCCGCAGTCAGTCACATCCACATCGGCGCACGCGGCAGAGATTTCTACGAGTGGAAAATCGAGCTGTGCGACGGCAACGATCCCGAATGGCTGGCATCGCACCTCAAGCAGCTTGTCATGGGAATTCGTACACAAATCAGCACGGCGCGAAACGATGGCTGTGTGATGCAGAGGCTCATCGTGACCGCGCCGGATAAAAAAGCCGCTGCCTGGCCACTACGCAGCAAGTCATGACAAGAAACAGCGAAGGCAAAAAAAAGCGCCCCGATCGGAGCGCTTTTTCGTGATGCGTCACAAGAACATCAACCCACCCACTTGCGCGCATTCTGGAACATCCGCGCCCACGGCGAATTCTCGCCCCAGCCATCCGGATGCCAGGACATCGTCACCGTGCGTGCCACGCGCTCGGCGTGCGGCATCATCACCGTGAAGCGGCCGTCCGGCGTGGTGACCGCGGTCAGGCCGCCCGGCGAACCGTTCGGGTTGAACGGATACTGCTCGGTCGGCTGGCCGCGGTTGTCGATGTAGCGCAGCGCGCCGATGGCACGAGACAGGTCGCCGGTCTGCGAGAAGTCGGCAAAACCTTCGCCGTGCGCGATCGCCAGCGGCGCGTGGGTGCCGGCCAGGTCCGCGAAGAAGATCGACGGCGAATCCAGTACCTCGACCATGCCGAAGCGGGCTTCGAACTGTTCCGACTTGTTGCGGGTGAACTTCGGCCAGGCCTCGGCACCTGGAATGATCGACTTCAGGTTGCTCATCATCTGGCAGCCGTTGCAGACGCCCATGCCGAAGGTATCGGCACGGCCGAAGAATTCAGCGAACTGCTCCTTCAGGGCGGCGTTGAACAGGATGGTCTTGGCCCAGCCCTCGCCGGCGCCCAGCACGTCGCCGTAGGAGAAGCCGCCGACCGCGATCAGGCCCTTGAAGTCGTCGAGCGTCGCCCGGCCGGCGATCAGGTCGCTCATGTGCACGTCGACCGCCTTGAAGCCGGCCTGGTGCACCGCCCACGCGGTTTCGATGTGCGAGTTGACGCCCTGTTCGCGCAGGATCGCCACGCTCGGACGGGCGCCCGTGGCGATGAACGGGGCGGCGATGTTGACGTCCGTGTCGTGCACCAGCTTCGGCGTCAAGCCCGGGTCCTGCTCGTCCAGCAGGCGCTCGTATTCCTGGTCGACGCATGCCGGGTTGTCGCGCAGGCGCGCGATGCGCCAGCTGGTCTCGCTCCACAGGCGCTGCAGTTCGCTGCGGCGCTTGCTGTAGATGATCTTGGTGTCGCGGGTAAACTCCACCACGCCGCGCTCGTTGACCTTGCCGATGATGTGGCTGCAGGCGCCCAGATCGTGCGAACGCAGCACGTTCATCACCTCGCTGCGCTCGTCGTGGCGAACCTGGATCACGGCGCCCAGCTCTTCGCTGAACAATGCACGCAGCGTCATCTCGTTGCGGCGCTCGCTGACCTGGGCCGCCCAGTTCTTGGCGTCGCCATGGTCGGAGGCATGCTCGCCTTCCATGGCCAGGATGTCGAGGTTGACCGAGACGCCGGCGCGGCCGGCGAAGGCCATCTCGCACAGCGCCGCGTACAGGCCGCCGTCCGAGCGGTCGTGGTAGGCCAGCAGTTTGCCGTTCGCGTTCAGCTGCTGGACCGCGGCGAAGAAGGCCTTCAGGTCTTGCGGGTTGTCGAGGTCCGGGGTGTCGTTGCCGACCTGGCCGGTCACCTGCGCCAGCGCGGATGCGCCGAGGCGGTTCTTGCCGCGGCCCAGGTCGATCAGGATCAGCGAGGTCTCGCCGAGGTCCGTCCGCAGCTGCGGCGTGAGGGTCTTGCGCACGTCCGCGACCGGCGCGAACGCGGACACGATCAGCGACACCGGCGAAATCACCGCCTTGGCTTCGCCATCGTCGTTCCAGGTGGTGCGCATCGACAGCGAGTCCTTGCCGACCGGGATCGAGATGCCCAGCGCCGGGCACAGTTCCATGCCGACCGCTTTTACCGTGTCGAACAATGCCGCGTCCTGGCCCGGCTGGCCGCAGGCCGCCATCCAGTTGGCCGACAGCTTGATGTCTTCGATACCGGCGATCGGCGCGGCGGCGATGTTGGTGATCGCCTCGCCGACCGCCATGCGGCCGGAAGCCGCCGCATCGATCACGGCCACCGGGGTGCGCTCGCCCATCGCCATCGCCTCGCCCTTGTAGCCTTCGAAGCTCATGGTGGTGACGGCACAATCGGCCACCGGCACCTGCCACGGACCGACCATCTGGTCGCGCACGCTCATGCCCCCCACGCTCCTGTCGCCGATCGTGATCAGGAAGGATTTGTCGGCCACGGTCGGCAGCAGCAGCACGCGGCGGCCCACCTCTTCCAGCTCCAGGCCGGTCACGTCGACCGGCTTGAAGCTGTTCTGGACGTGGGCGACGTCGCGCTGCATCTTCGGCGGCTTGCCGAGCAGGACGTCCATCGGCATGTCGACCGGGCTGGTATTGGTGATGGGGTCGATCAGGCGCAGCTGGCGCTCTTCGGTGGCGACGCCGACGGCCGCGAACGGGCAGCGCTCGCGCTCGCACATCGCGGCGAAGCGCGGCAGGTCCTGCGGCGCGATCGCCAGCACGTAGCGCTCCTGCGACTCGTTGCTCCAGATTTCCTTCGGCGACATGCCGCTCTCTTCCAGCGGCACCTTGCGCAGGTCGAAGGTCGCGCCGCGCTTGGCGTCGTTGGTGATCTCGGGGAAGGCATTCGAGATGCCGCCCGCGCCGACGTCATGGATCGAGATGATCGGATTGGCGTCGCCCAGCTGCCAGCAGGCGTTGATGACTTCCTGGGCGCGGCGTTCCATTTCCGGGTTGCCGCGCTGGACCGAGTCGAAGTCCAGGTCGGCGGTGTTGGTGCCGGTGGCCATCGACGACGCGGCCGCGCCGGCCATGCCGATGCGCATGCCGGGGCCGCCCAGCTGCAGCAGCAGGCTGCCGACCGGGATGTCGTTCTTGTGCGTGTGCGCGTCCGAGATGTTGCCGATGCCGCCCGCGATCATGATCGGCTTGTGGTAGCCGAACACGGTGTTTTCGCCGAGCGCGGTCTGGCCGACGTTCTGTTCGTAGGTGCGGAAGTAACCGCCCAGCACCGGACGGCCGAATTCGTTCGAGAAGGCGGCGCCGCCCAGCGGGCCGTCGACCATGATCTGCAGCGGCGAGGCGATGCGCTCGGGCTTGCCGTAGGCCGGGACTTCCCATGGCTGTTCAAAGCCCGGGATCGCCAGGTTCGACACGGTGAAGCCGGTCAGGCCGGCCTTCGGCTTGGCGCCGCGGCCGGTCGCACCCTCGTCGCGGATCTCGCCGCCGGCGCCGGTCGAGGCGCCCGGGAACGGAGAAATGGCGGTCGGGTGGTTGTGGGTCTCGACCTTCATCAGCGTGTGGGTCAGCTCGGTCGTGCCCCGGTATTCCTGGCTCTCTCCCTGCGGGAAGAAGCGCATGGCTTCGGCACCCACCATGATCGCCGAGTTGTCGCTGTACGCCACCACCGTGCCCTTTGGCTGCAGCTGGTGGGTGTTCTTGATCATCTGGAACAGCGACCTGTCCTGCTTCACGCCATCGATGGTCCACTCGGCGTTGAAGATCTTGTGGCGGCAGTGTTCGCTGTTGGCCTGGGCGAACATCATCAGCTCGACGTCGGTCGGGTTGCGCTGGACGCGGCTGAAGGCGTCGAACAGGTAGTCGATCTCGTCTTCCGCCAGGGCCAGGCCCATGTCGCGGTTGGCCTGCTCCAGCGCGGTACGGCCTTTGCCCAGAATGTCGATCGCTTCGAGCGGACGGCTTTCCAGTTCGGTGAACAGGGCCTGGGCCTCGTCGGCGCTGCGCAGCACCGTTTCCGTCATGCGGTCGTGCAGCAGGCTTGCCACGGCCTGGGCTTGTTCCGCGCCCAGCTTCTTCGGCGCACCGAATCCGGTGCCGAGGATGCCGCTCTTGAGGACCACGGTGAAGGCCACGCCACGCTCGATGCGGTGGATGTGGGCCATGCCGCAGTTGTGGGCGATGTCGGTCGCTTTCGAGGCCCAGGGCGAGATCGTGCCCAGCCGCGGAATCACGAAGTACTCCTCGGTCACGCCCTCGTACTGCGTTACTAACGCCGGCTCGCCGTAGGTTAGCAGGGACCTCAAGCGCTCGGTGTCCTCGACGGACAAGGGGCTGCTTGCATCGATGAAGTGGTAGTAACGTGCCTGTACGGCGGCAATCGTCGGAGCGACGGCGGCAAGCTGGCTCAGGAGGCGTTGGCTACGGAAGGCGGAGAGGGCGTTGGAACCCGGCAGAATCAACATGGCTTGAAAGTCGGTTGATGCAGCGTGGCTGCGGGTGGAAGATAGCCCGCTATTATACAGTGTCGCCCCTGTTGCCGGGCCTCCCCCTGCGGGAATGGTTGCCGGACCGCCAAGGAATCGGTATTGTAGCGTTGGAGACCCTCCCGGCATGGACGAGAACAGGAATGCAAGAGAATAGCCAACTGAGCGTACTGGTCGTGGACCCGAGTCCCGGCATCCGCGCCAACCTGCAGAACATGCTCAACCAGTCCGGCATCTCGCGCGTCGAATACGCAGTGAATGCCGGCACCGCCGTCAAGCAACTGGCCCGCCGCGGCTACGACGTGATCCTCTGCGAATACGATCTCGGCGGCGGCAGCGGCAACGGCAGCGAGGGCCAGGACGGCCAGCAGTTATTGGAAGACCTGCGCCACCACAAGCTGATCCCGCCCTGGGCCATCTTCATCATGCTCACCTCGGAGGCCGCCTACGACAAGGTGATCGGTGCGGCCGAGCTCTCGCCCACCGAATACATCCTCAAGCCCTTCACCACCGGGATCCTGAACCAGCGCATCCAGCGCGCCCTGGCGCGCCGCGCCGCCATGCTGCCGGCCTACCAGCAGATCGCCCAGGGCAATCCGCATGCCGCCATCCGGACCTGCATCGACGCCGCGCAGGCGCAGCCGCGCTACGCCGCCGACTTCGCGCGCCTGCGCGCCGAGCTGCACGCCTCGCTGAAGGAGCACGAAGCGGCCGAGGGCGTGTACCGCCAGCTGATCGCGGCGCGGCCGATGGGCTGGGCCAGGCTCGGGCTGGCGCGCAGCCTGGCGGCCCAGGGCCGCATCGACGACGCGGTCGAGCTGCTGGAACAGCTGGTGCGCGACAACCCGCGCCTGATGGCCGGCTACGACCTGCTGGCGCGCTGCTTCGAAGAGCGCGGCGAGCATGCCCAGGCCCAGAAGACGCTGGAGGAAGCGGTCGGCATCTCGCCCCACATGGTGCGGCGCCTGCGCAAGCTGGGCGAGGTCGCGCTGGAGGCCGGCGACATGGCGGCCGCCGAAAAGTCCTTCAAGCAGGTCGTCACGCGCTCGCGCTATTCCGAATTCCGCAACCCCGAAGACCACGTCAACCTGGTCAAGGCGCTGGTGCGCAAGGGCGATCCGCTGTCCGCCGCCGGCGTGATCCGCGACCTCGAACGCTCGCTGCGCGGCACGCCCGAAACGGACGCCTGCATGGCGATCTCGAACGCCCTGCTGCATGAGGCGAGCGGCAACCAGGCCGGCTCGGTGGCCGGCCTGCGCAGCGCGGTGACGGCGGTGCGTGCCGGCAGCGCGCTGTCGCCCGGCTTGAAGGTCGGGCTAACCCGGTCCTTGCTCGAACACCGCATGGACGAGGAAGCGTCCGAGGTCATGCTCACGGCGATGAGCGGCCAGGACGGCGCCGTCACCGCCCAACAGGCGATGAACGTGTTCGTGAAGGCCGGCCGCCCCGACCTGGCCGACGGCATGGGCAAGCAGCTGCGCGCCCAGGCCCAGATCCTGCTCGGCGTGGCCGACGAGAAGCGCAATATGGGCGACGTGCGCGGCGCCGTGCAGACCCTGCTGGAAGCCCTGCATCTGGCGCCGGGCAACCTGCAGGTGATGATCGCGGTGGTCGGCGGGATCCTCCGCCAGATCATGGAGATGGGCTGGGATCACCCGCTGGCGGGCCTGTGCGCCGAACAGCTGGAACATATCCGGGCACTGGACCCGGCGCATCCGCGGCTGCGGGCGCTGGATGAGGAGCTCATGGGGGCGAAGCGGAAGTACGGTATTTCCTCGTAGGCGTCCCGTAGCCTCCGCCTCCGGGCGTCTCGATCACGAACATGTCGCCCGGCTGCATATCGACCTTCCCGATATGCCCCAGCTCCTCCACGCGGCCATCCGCGCGCACCACCAGGTTGCGCCCCTTCGCTCCCGGCTGGCCGCCCGCCATCCCGAACGGCGCAAAGACCCGGTTGTTCGACAGGATCGCCGCCGTCATCGGCTCCAGGAAGCGCACTTTCCGCACCCCGCCGTTGCCGCCGTGCCAGCGCCCGGCCCCGCCCGATCCCTCACGGATCGCATAGCTCTCCAGCCGCACGGGGAAGCGGAACTCCAGGATTTCCGGATCGGTCAGGCGCGAGTTGGTCATGTTGGTCTGGACCACATCGGTGCCGTCGTAGCCCTCGCCGGCGCCCGAGCCGCCTGAAATGGTTTCGTAGTACTGGTAGCGCGCATTCCCGAAAGTGAAGTTGTTCATCGTGCCCTGCGAAGCCGCCATCACCTCCAGGGCGCCGTACAGCGCGTTGGTGATGCAGGTCGAGGTCTCGACGTTGCCCGACACCACCGAGGCCGGATAATGCGGGTTCAGCATCGAGCCCGGCGGAATGATCACCTTCAGCGGCTTCAGGCAGCCGGCGTTCAGCGGGATCTCGTCGTCGACCAGGGTGCGGAACACGTACAGCACCGCGGCCATGCACACCGCCGACGGTGCGTTGAAGTTGTTCGGCAGCTGGCTCGAGGTGCCGGTGAAGTCGATCTCGGCGCTGCGGCTGGCGGCGTCCACGCGGATCGCCACCTCGATGTGCGCGCCGTTGTCGAGCGCATAGCGATAGTGGCCATCCTTCAGCACCGCGATCACGCGCCGCACCGCTTCCTCGGCATTGTCCTGCACGTGGCCCATGTAGGCGCGCACCACGTCCAGTCCGTAGTAGGCCACCATGCGGCGCAATTCCTCGACGCCCTTCTGGTTGGCCGCGACCTGGGCGCGCAGGTCGGCCAGGTTCTGGTCAGGATTGCGGGCCGGCCAGCGCGCCGCCGCGAGGAGTGTCCGCGCCTCGGCTTCGCGCAGCACGCCATCAAGGCCGTCGACCAGCTTGAAATTGTCGATCAGGACGCCCTCTTCCTCGATATGGCAGGAATCCGGCGGCATCGAGCCCGGCGTGGTGCCGCCGATGTCGGCGTGGTGGCCGCGCGAGCCGACGTAGAACAGGATGTCGCGCCCGGCCTCATCGAACACGGGCGAGATGACCGTCACATCCGGCAAATGGGTGCCGCCGTTGTAGGGATCGTTCAGCACGTAGACGTCGCCGGCTTTCATCTTGCCCGCGTTCTTGCGCATCACCGCCTTGATGCTCTCGCCCATCGAGCCCAGGTGCACCGGCATGTGCGGCGCGTTGGCGACCAGGTTGCCCTCATGGTCGAAGATCGCGCAGCTGAAGTCGAGGCGCTCCTTGATGTTCACCGAATACGCCGTGTTCTGCAGGCGCAGGCCCATCTGCTCGGCGATCGACATGAACAGGTTGTTGAAGACTTCCAGCATCACCGGGTCCGCGCTGGTACCGATCGCGTGCCGCTCGGGCAGCGCCTCGACGCGGCGCAGCACCAGGTGATCGTAGGCCGTCACTTCGGCCTGCCAGCCGGCCTCGACGACGGTGGTCGCGTTGGCTTCGGCGATGATGGCCGGGCCCTTCACCAGCTCGCCCGGCTGCATCGCGGGGCGCAGGTAGACCGCGGTGTCGCGCCATTCGCCGCCGGCGAACATGCGCACCTGCTCGTGCGCCGCCGGGGCACTGCCGACGGCGCCGACTTCGCGCGGCAGCTCGGGCGGCGCGTCGGAGCGGCCCAGCGCTTCGACGGATACTGCCTCGACCACCAGCGCCTTGCCCGGCATGAGGAAGGAGAAGCGGCGCCGGTACGCCTCCTCGAAGGCTTGCTGCATGGCAGGGTGCGCGTCGAAGCCGACCACGATGGCCGAATCGGTGCCTTCGTAGCGCAGGTGCACGCGGCGCAGCAGTTCGACGCGCCCGGCCGCCACGCCTTGCGCCAGCAGCTCTTCGCGGGCATGGGCGCCGAGTTCGTCCAGCTCCGCCGACAGTGCGGCTTCGCTCAGCTCGTCCAGGCGCCGTTCGACGGCGCGCTCGCGCATCGCGCTCTGGTCGGCTAGGCCCATGCCGTAGGCCGACAGCACGCCCGCCAGCGAATGGATGAACACCGTCTTCATGCCGAGCGCGTCCGCCACCAGGCAGGCGTGCTGGCCGCCGGCGCCGCCAAAACTGGTGAGCGTGTAGCCGGTCACGTCGTGGCCGCGCTGCACCGAGATCTGCTTGATCGCGTTCGCCATATTGCCGACCGCGATCTGGATGAAGCCCTCGGCCACCGCTTCGGGCGTCGGCGTGGCGCCTGTGGCTGCGCCGATCTCGTCCGCCATTGCGGTAAAGCCGGCGCGCACGGCATCGACGTCGAGCGGCTGGTCGCCGGCCGGCCCGAACAGGTGCGGGAAGTGCTGCGGCCGGATTTTGCCCAGCATGACGTTGCAGTCGGTGACCGTCAGCGGCCCGCCGCGGCGGTAGCTGGCCGGCCCCGGGTTCGCGCCGGCGCTGTCCGGGCCGACGCGGTAGCGGCTGCCGTCGAAGTGCAGGATCGAGCCGCCGCCGGCCGCCACGGTGTGGATGCTCATCATCGGCGCGCGCATGCGCACGCCGGCGACCTGGGTCTCGAACACGCGTTCAAACTCGCCGGCGAAGTGCGAGACGTCGGTCGAGGTGCCACCCATGTCGAAGCCGATCACCCGTTCGAAGCCGGCCAGGCGGCTGGAGCGCACCATGCCGACGATGCCGCCGGCGGGGCCGGACAGGATGCTGTCCTTGCCCTGGAAGGCGCGCGCATCGGTTAGGCCGCCGCTCGACTGCATGAACTGCAGGTTCACGCCGGGCAGCTCAGCGGCTACCTGGTCGACGTAGCGGCGCAGGATCGGCGACAGGTAGGCGTCGACCACGGTGGTGTCCCCGCGCGCGACCAGCTTCATCAGCGGGCTGACCCGGTGCGATACCGAGACCTGGGTGAAGCCGATCTCGCGCGCGATCCGCGCCACCGCCGCCTCGTGCCGCGTGTGCCGGTAGCCGTGCATGAAGACGATCGCCAGGCTGCGCAGGCCGGCATCGAAGGCTTGCTGGAGTCCGCGCCGCGCGCCCTCCTCGTCCAGCCGCAGCACCACGTCGCCGTGCGCGCCGATCCGTTCGTCGATCTCGATCACGCGCCGGTACAGCAGCTCGGGCAGGACGATATGGCGGTCGAACAGGCGCGGCCGGTTCTGGTAGGCGATGCGCAGCGCGTCGCGAAAACCGCGCGTGATGGCGAGAACGGTCGGCTCACCCTTGCGCTCCAGCAGGGCATTGGTGGCGACCGTGGTGCCCATCTTGACCGCTTCGATCGCGCCTTCCGGCACCGGCGCGCCGGGCTGCAGGCCCAGCAGGTGGCGGATGCCGGCCACGGCGGCGTCGCGGTAGTGTTCGGGATTCTCGGACAGCAGTTTGTGGGTGACGAGCTTGCCGTCGGGGCGGCGTGCCACGATGTCGGTGAAGGTGCCGCCGCGGTCGATCCAGAACTGCCAGTCCATGCTTTCTCCATTCGTTGCCAGAAATCGAGCCCTATTGTAGTCGCGTCTCCCACTGTGTTGCGATTTTGGCGACAATGCATGGCATCGCTATTCACCATCCCGACTGGAGCCCACATGGATACCCTGCTCTACAGCTGCGACCAGATCCGCGCCATCGAACATGCCGCCCAGGCCCGGCTGCCAGCCGGCGAGCTGATGGAACGCGCGGGCCAGGCGGCGGCCGCGTTCGCGCTCGAACTGCTGGAGGGCGAGGCGGCGGGCGCCGTGCTGGTGCTGGCCGGCCCCGGCAACAACGGCGGCGACGGCCTCGAGCTGGCGGCGCACCTGGCGCGCAAAGGCGCCGCGGTCGAGCTGCTGCACCTGGCGGCCGAACGCGCGCCTTCCTTCGAAGCCGGACGCGCGTTGCAGCGGGCGCGCGACGCCGGGGTGCGCTTCGTCGACGAGCTGCCGGCGGGCCGGCCGTGGCGGCTGGTGGTCGACGCCCTGTTCGGCATCGGCCTCGCGCGCCCGCTCGCGGGACGCGCGCGCGAACTCGCCTTGTGGACGGCGGGCCTCGACTGCCCGGTACTGGCGCTCGACGTGCCGAGCGGGCTGGATGCCGACACCGGCGCCTTGCATGGCCCGGACGGCGCGGCGGTGACGGCCACACATACCATCACCTTCCTCGGCAACAAGGCGGGCCTGCACACCGGCGACGGCTGCGATCATGCGGGCGAGGTGCGCGTCGACATGCTGGGCGCCGACGGCGTGCACGCGGAATCGGCCCAGGCGGTCCTGAACGGTCCGACCCTGTTCGCCGAACGGCTGGCCCCGCGGCGCCGCAATTCGCACAAGGGCAGCTTCGGCGACGTCGTCGTGCTGGGCGGTGCGCGCGGCATGGCCGGGGCCGCGGTGCTGGCGGCGCGCGCGGCGCTGCATGGCGGCGCCGGACGGGTGTTCGCCGCCTTGCTGGACCCGGGCATGGCAATCGATCCGCTGCAGCCGGAGATCATGTTCCGCGACGCCGCCGGCATGGCTTTCGACGGCCGCACCGTGGTGGCGGGTCCCGGCATGGGCGGCGCCGACGCTGCCATTCACCTGTTCGGCAAGCTCATGGATGCGGGCGCGCCGCTGGTGGCCGATGCCGATGCCCTGAACCTGGCCGCGGCGCGGCCGGACCTGCAAGAACGGCTGGCGGCGCGCGGCGGACAGCTCGTGCTGACCCCGCACCCGCTGGAGGCGGCACGCCTGCTCGGCGTGACCGCGCCCATCGTGCAGGCGGACCGCCTGGAACATGCGCGCGAACTGGCGCTGCGCTTCAATGCCGTGGTGGTACTGAAGGGCGCCGGCAGCGTGATCGCGCGCCCGGACGGCTTCGTCGCGGTGAACACCAGCGGCAACCCGGGCCTGGCGACCGGCGGCAGCGGCGACGTACTCGCTGGCTTCTGCGGCGCCCTGCTGGCCCAGGGCTGGCCGGCGTGGGAAGCGGCGCTGGGCGCCGTGTGGATGCACGGGGCGGCGGCGGACCGGCTGGTGGCGGATGGCACCGGGCCGATCGGCTTGACCGCGGGCGAGTTACCGAAAGCGATCCGCGCGGTATTCAACGAACTGGTAGGGTGGGCACCGGGTGCCCGCCCTACGACACCAGCCGGCCCGCGGCGATGGTGAGCGTACGCGAGCAGCGCGCCGCCATCGCCGGATCATGGGTGACCAGCACCAGGGTCGAGCCGCGTTCGCGGTTCAGTTCGAACATCAGCTGGATCACCGCTTCGCCGGTGGCGGCGTCGAGGCTGCCGGTGGGCTCGTCGGCGAACAGCAGCGGCGGCTCGGTGACAAAGGCGCGCGCCAGTGCGACGCGCTGCTGCTCGCCGCCGGACAGGTATTTTGGGTAGTGGCGCAGGCGGCTTGCCAGCCCGACCCGGCCCAGCATCGCGGCCGCCTTCTCGCGCGCCTCGGCGTCGCCACGCAACTCCAGCGGCAGCATCACGTTTTCCAGCGCGCTCAAATGCGGTAATAACTGGAACGACTGGAACACGAAGCCCAGCTTGGCCTTGCGGAAGGCGGCGCGGCCGTCCTCGTCGAGGGCGAAGATGTCGGTACCGTCGAGCCGGACCGTGCCGCTGGATGGCGTATCGAGGCCGGCCAGCAGGCCCAGCAGGGTCGACTTGCCGGAGCCGGATGCGCCGACCAAGGCAAGCGTCTCGGCCGGTTGCACGGTAAAATCGACACTATGCAGGATGGTGAGTTCGCCGCTGGCGTCCGCCACCCGCTTCGACAGGCCGGCGACTTCGATCGCCGGATGCCGGCTGGCCGCAGCTGCACCTGTATTTGCGGCATCACGTTTGGACGCCTCGGGAATATCACGCATGCTCGCTCATCTCACTTTCAGTACCAGAAAAAAGACTATCGCTGCCCTCGCGGCCTTCGCGCTGGCGGCGTCGGGGAGCGCCTATTCTGCACCAAAAACCGTGCTGGTGGTGGGCGACAGCCTGTCCGCAGAGTACGGCCTGGCACGCGGCAGCGGCTGGGTCGCCCTGCTCGAACAGAAGCTGAAGGCCGAAAAGCTGGACGCCCACATCGTCAACGCCAGCATCAGCGGCGACACCACCAGCGGCGGGCGCTCGCGCCTGCCGGCCCTGCTGGCCCAGCACAAGCCCAGCGTGGTGGTGCTGGAGCTGGGCGCCAACGACGGCCTGCGCGGGCTGCCGATCGCCTCGGCGGAAGACAATCTGCGCGCCATGGTCAAGCTGTCGCAGCAGAACAAGGCCAAGGTCCTGCTGGTCGGCATCCAGATGCCGCCGAATTACGGGCGCGCCTATACCGAACGCTTCACCGGCATGTACAAGGATCTATCGTCGAGCCTGAAGGTGCCGCTGGTGCCTTATATGCTGCAGGGCGTGCAGCTGGTGCCGGCGAACTTCCAGGCCGACCGCATGCATCCGCTGGCCAGCGCCCACCCCGTCATCCTCAACAACATCTGGCCCCAACTGGCTCCCCTGATCAAACAATAATGAAATACCCCGCTGTCCTGAGCATCAACGACGTCCTGCCGCGGCTCGACGAATTCGACACCATCATCGACGCGCGCAGCGAATCCGAGTTCGCGCTCGACCACATCCCCGGCGCCATCAACTGCCCGGTGCTGGACGACGAGGAGCGCATCCTGGTCGGCACCACCTACAAGCAGGTCGGCGCATTCGAAGCGAAGAAGATCGGGGCGCCGCTGGTGGCGCGCAACGTCGCCCGCCATATCGACACGCTGTTCGCCGACAAGCCGCGCGACTGGAAGCCACTGGTCTACTGCTGGCGCGGCGGCAACCGCAGCGGCTCGATGGCGCACATCCTGGCCAAGGTCGGCTGGCCGGCGGTGCAGCTCGACGGCGGCTACAAGGCCTTCCGCGGCTTCGTCAACACCGCCCTGGAGAATCCGCCGGCGCTGCAGTTCCGCGTGATCTGCGGCACTACCGGAAGCGGCAAGAGCCGGCTGCTGGAGACGCTGGAAGCGGTCGGCGCCCAGGTACTCGACCTCGAACGCCTGGCGGCCCACCGCGGCTCGGTGCTGGGCCACCTGCCGAACGAAGCGCAGCCCAGCCAGAAGATGTTCGAGACCCGCATCTGGGACAAGCTGCGCGGCTTCGATCCGGGCCAGCCCGTGTTCGTGGAATCGGAGAGCAAGAAGGTCGGCAACCTGCGCGTGCCGGAAGCGGTCATGGAGCGCATGCGCGCCGCGCCCTGCGTCTCGCTGCTGCTGTCGCGCCCGAACCGCGTGCGCCTGCTGATGGAGGATTACCAGCACTTCTGTGCCGACCCCTCGACCCTGAACAGCCAGCTCGACCACCTGGTACAGCTGCACGGGCGCGAAAAGATCGATGCCTGGCACGGGATGGCCAACAGCGGACGCATGCCGGAGCTGGTCGACGAGCTGCTGGTGCAGCATTACGATCCGGCCTACCTGCGCTCGATCGACCGGAATTTCGCGCAGTATCCGCAGGCGCAGGTGGTGGAACTGGCGGATATCGGCGAGGAGGATTTCCTGGCTGCTGCGCGCAAACTGCACGCCGCTTGACGCCCGCGCGGGCACGGGGTGCCTACGCCGGCCGCGCCCACCCTACGGATGCCGTGCACAGATGTGGCGGCAGGGTGGGCACCAAAACAAAAGGCGCTGTTCGCGTTAAGTGTTGAATCTGCCCAGCGCCGCTCTCAGGAAGGCATCCGGGCTGGCGATGCGTTGCCCGTCGAGCGCCCAGCGCCAGCCGAAGTAGCGCGACAAGTAGCGGCTGGCGATTCCGCGAAACGGGACCAGCCAGGCGCGCATCCGGCTGTGATAGGCGTTGACGTTCTGGATATGCAGCGCGCCACGCTTGCGCACGCCGGCGCTCGGGTTGACGGCCTCGTGCGAGATCCCGGCTTCCCGGGCAAATGCCGGGTAGGCTGCGTGGCTGTCGGTCACGAGCAGCACGTCGCGCTCCAGCCGCGGGCCCAGGTGCTCAAGCAAATGTTGCTTGCTCAGCGCGCCCTTGCCGGTCACGGCATCGATGGTCCGGCCACTACGGTCGCGCGCGACCAGGATGCACATCTGTTCGTTCGAGATGCCGCGCTTTGTCGCTCTGCCGCCGCGTTTTCGTGGCGGACGGTCGAGCTTGCGGGATCCTTTATGGGATT